>NZ_JBSXMU010000204.1:0-3139 GCF_054073225.1 Teichococcus aerofrigidensis | reverse complement strand
GGCCAGCGCCGCGGCGCTGGCGCGGCAGCGCCCCGGCATCGCGCCCGATCTGCTGGCCGGCGAGCCCGCCGCCGAGAACCTGCTGCGTCTCACCGCCGAGGCGCCGCCCGAGCGTGGCGTCGCCGGCGCCCGCGCCGCCATCGCCCGCAGCCGGCGGATCGAGCAGCTGCTGCCGGAGAGGAACTGACGCCATGGACAGCCCCAGCATCGTCGGCCTGTCCGGGCAGCTGGCGCTGCGCCAGCAGCTCGACGTCACCGCCAGCAACCTGGCCAATGCCAGCACCACAGGCTTCCGCGGCGACCGCACCCTGTTCCAGAGCCATGTCAGCCGCCTCGCCGTGCCGGGGCGCGAGGTGGCCTTCGTGCAGGACCGCGCGACCTATGTCGACACCCGCCAGGGCGGCATCGCCCAGACCGGCAATCCGCTCGACCTGGCGATCGACGGCGATGCCCATCTGGCGGTCGAGCGGCCGGGCGGCGCCCGCGGCTACACGCGGGACGGCCGGCTGAAGATCAGCGCCGACAACACCCTGACCGACAGTGCCGGCCGCCCGGTGCTGGGCGAGGATGGCGGTCGCATCACGCTGCCCGACGCCGCCTCCCGCCTCGAGATCCGCGCCGACGGCACCATCCTGGTCACGCTCGAGGGCGGCCGGGCCGAGCCGGCCGGCCGTATCGGCCTGTTCCGCGGCTCCGATCCGCGCGCCCTCCGCAAGGCCGGCGACGGCCTGCTCGAGATCGCCGATGCGGCGCCGGCGCCGCCGGGCGCGGCGCGGCTGGTGCAGGCCGCGCTCGAGGCCTCCACCGTCCAGCCGGTGCAGGAGCTGGCCAATCTCACCCTGCTGCAGCGCGCCTATGACAGCCTGCAGCAGGCGGTCAGCGAGGATGACAGCCGGCTGCGCCGGATGATCGAGACCATCGGGCGGCCGTGAGCATGGCCGCAATCCCCTCCCGCGACGAAGGAGTTCCCCCATGCGCGCCATGAGCATCGCGGCCACCGGCATGCAGGCCCAGCAGACCAATGTCGAGGTCATCGCCAACAACATCGCGAACGTCTCGACCACCGCCTTCACGCGCCGCAAGGCGGAGTTCCAGGACCTGATCTACCAGTCCACCGAGCGCGTCGGCTCCGCCTCCTCCGAGGCCGGAACACTGCTGCCGGTGGGCACCCAGGTCGGCCTCGGCGTGCGCAACTCGGCGGTCAGCCGCATCACCCTGCAGGGCTCGCTGACCGAGACCGGCAACCGCTACGACCTGGCGCTGGAGGGGCGCGGCTATCTCGGCATCACCCTGCCGGACGGCACCATGGCCTATACCCGTGACGGCAGCCTCAAGCTCTCCAACGAGGGCCAGCTGGTGACCAGCGAGGGCTATCCGGTGGAGCCCGCGATCAATGTCGCGGCCGATGCCAAGGATGTCACGATCAACCAGGCCGGCGAGGTGATCGTCACCGAGGCCAATGGCCAGCAGCGCAATGCCGGCCGGCTGAACCTCTTCATGTTCGCCAACGACTCCGGCCTCGAGGCGATCGGCGGCAACAAGTTCCTGGAGACCGAGGCCTCCGGCCAGCCCAACCAGGGCCTGCCCTCCGATCCCGGCTACGCCAAGGTGCGGCAGGGCTATCTCGAGGCCTCGAACGTCAATGTGGTGCAGGAGATCACCCAGCTGATCGCCGCCCAGCGCGCCTACGAGATGAACTCGAAGGTGATCGAGGCGACCGACCAGATGCTGCAGACCGCCAACAACGTGCGCTGAGGCCGGGCCCGATGCGTCCCCTGCTCCTGGCGCTGCCGCTCCTGGCGCTGCCGCTCTCCGCCCCGTCCGCCGCGGCGCGCGAGGTCTGGCACGCGGCCCGCCCGCTGCTGCCGGGCGACATCCTGCAGCCGCAGGACATCGAGGCGCTGGCGCCGCGCCGCGACCGCGCCGATCTGGTCGAGGCGGAGCGCGAGGTCATCGGCCTCGAGGTCAAGCGCCGCGTCCGCGCCCAGGTGCCGCTGAGCGCCCGCGACATCGGCGAGCGCGCCCTGGTGCGCGCCGCGCAGCCGGTCCGCGTCTTCTGGAAGAGCGCCGGCGTCTCGCTGGAGCTGGAGGGCCGGGCCCTGGAGGCCGGGGCGCTGGGCGAGGCGGTGCGCGTCCACAATCCCGGCAGCAACCGCACCTTCCGCGCCCTGGTGGTGGCGGAAGGCACGCTGGAGGTGCGCGCCGCGCCATGAGCCAGTTCCCCCGCCCCCCGGTCTTTCGCCCCCCGGTCTTTCGTCCATCGGTCTTTCGTCCATCGGCCTTCCGCCCCTCGGCCCTGCGCCTCCCGGCCCTGTTGCCGCTCGCCCTGCTCGGCCTGGCCGGCTGCGACACGCTCGGCCATATCCAGCGGCCGCCGCCGATCTCGGCGCCGGGCGAGATCGGCGGGGCGCCGGCCACGGCGCCGGACAGCCCGCTCGAGGTGGCCAACCGTTCGCGCCCGGATGCGGGCGGCCCGGCCATGGCCGGATCGCTCTGGCGCCCCGGCAGCCGCACCTTCTTCCGCGACCAGCGCGCCCGCACGGTGGGCGACCTGCTGACCGTCGAGATCGAGATCGACGACAGCGCCCAGTTCGACAACAAGACCGAGCTCGAGCGCGAGAGCGCGCAGTCGATGCGGATGCCCTTCCTCTTCGGGCTGCAGGGCGTGCTCGGCCGCGCCTTCGGCGGCCAGCTCGATCCCGCCCTGGAGCTGGGCGGCGGCAGCACGGCCAACGGCAGCGGCAAGATCCGCCGCAACGAGAAGATCCGCCTGCAGGTGGCGGCCACCGTGGTGCGGGTGCTGCCGAGCGGCAATCTGGAGATCGCCGGCTCGCAGGAGATCCGCGTCAACAACGAGCTGCGCGAGCTGCAATTGCGCGGCTTGGTGCGGCCGGAGGACATCCGCCCGAACAACCGCATCGCCTCGGAGAAGATCGCCGAGGCGCGCATCGCCTATGGCGGGCGCGGCGTGTCGAGCGACCTGCAGCGGCCGCGCTGGGGCCAGCAGGTGATCGAGCGCGTGATCCCCTACTGATCTCCCCGCCTTAACCTCCTCTCGCCGGATCTCCTCACATCGGGCCGGGCAACCGGTCGCGATAGTCGAGGATGGCCTCGCGCAGCGCCTCGGCCACCGGCAGGC
>NZ_JBSXMU010000203.1:0-3276 GCF_054073225.1 Teichococcus aerofrigidensis | reverse complement strand
TCGCCGGCCAGGCGGGCCTGCTCGGCCGTGGCCAGGGCGATGCGGCGCTCATCGGCGCGCTGCCGGGCCAGCCGGATCAGCAAGGGCAGTCCCTGCATGCTTCTCTCCCCCCCGTCCGGATGACGGGACTTGGCCGGCCGTGCCGCGCCATGCTATCCATTATTCGTTTTTCGCAAAAACGTCGAGGCCCGGATGCGTGCTTGGCTGCGGTGGTGTCTTCCCGGCGGCGGCCTGGCGATGCTGGGGATCGGGCTGGCCTGCGCCGCCTCCGGCCGGGCGGCCGCGCCCGAGGCCACGCCGTCGGTCCCGACACGGTTCGGCGGCAGCGCCTTCCTGATCGGGCCGGGCCGGATGGTCACCAACACCCATGTCGTGCTGCGCTGCCGCCTCGAGGGCCGGGGCGTGGCGGTGGAGGGCCTGCCCGGCCCCTGGCGGGTGCTGGCGGAGGATCCCGGCACCGATCTGGCGCTGCTGGCCGGCCCGGCCGCGGGCGAGGCGGCGCTGGCGCTCTCCGCCGCGCCGCGCCTGCCGCGCGGCCTGCCGGTGCTGGTGCTGGGCTATCCCGCGAACCAGCCGGGCCACCGGCCGCAGGCCAGCGCCGGCACGCTGCGGCACGCCACCCTGACGGTGCACGACCCGGAGGGCGGCCATGCCGTCAGCTTCGTCATGACCGACCGGCAGGGCCGGGAGGTGGAACCGGGTTGGGAGGACGGGCTGCGCTATTTCGGCGCCGCCCAGGCCGAGCGGCTGCGCTGGCGGCTGGAGATCGCGGCGCCGGCCAGCGGCGGCAGTTCCGGCGGGCCGGTGCTGGATGCGGCGGGCAATGTGGTGGGGGTGGTCTATGCCGGCGGCGCCGGCGGCACTTCCGCGGTACCGCTGACCGACCTGCGCGATTTCCTGGCCCGCAGCGGGGTGGCGCCCCGGCTGCAGGCGCCCGCCGGCGGCGGGACGCCCGACTGGCGGGCGGTGCAGGAGCGGGTGGCGGACGCGATCCGGCGGGTGACCTGCTGAGCGGCGAGGGTGACGCCGGGGGGCTCAGGCCGCGGCGATGCGCGAGCCCGGAGAGACCTGGCCGGCGCTCTCCTCCTGGCCGTCCGGCCCATCCTCCCGCAGCGCGGCGACCCCGGCGGCCAGGACCGTCTCGCCCTGCCGCCCCAGCGCCAGCGTGACATCGCGCAGCGCCGCCTGCAGCGAGAGGCAGTCGAGGCCCCCCTCCTGCGCGGCCAGCAACACCGCCCCGCCCTGGACTTCGCTCTCCTGGACTTCGCTCTCCTGGATCTCGCTTCGGGACGCCGGCCGCAGCCGGAGGGTCTGGGCCAGGTCACGGAGCGCCTGCGGCGCATGGGCGCAATCGCCGGCCAGCCGCAGGGTCAGCTGGTAGGACCGGCCCTCCGCCGCCGGGCGCAGCCAGTGCTCCTCGCCCGGCCCGCCGGGCAGCCGCCGCCAGGCCGCGCTTCCGACCAGGGCCAGCAGGGCCCGCCGGCGGCGCGCCGAGCGCGCCATCCGCAGCACCGCCCGCGCCACGGCGGCCAGGCCGCATTGCCGCATCCGTGCGCCGAGCTCGAGCAGGGTCGTGCGCAGCGCCGCCCCCTCCGCATCCGCCGCGCCCTCCATCAGGAAGCACAGGCCCGGATCGAGGAATTCCGGCATCAGCACCCCCGTATCCTGCGTCATCCGGTGCATCCAGAGGCGGTCCAGGGCCTGTTCCGCGCTGTGCAGCAGCAGGCTCAGATCGGGGTCCCGCGGCGCGGCGTGACGCGAGGCAAGGGGGATGACGGTCGCCATTCTGGCTGCTCTCCGCGGGATCGGGCGAATGCAGCGACTATGCCGGGAAGGCGTTAACAAAGCGTGATCCCGCTTTGTTCGCGGAATTGATCAAGAAAGCGACAAATCTCCGTGAGAGATCATCCCGCCCCCGCCTGCGGACTTCTCCCCGCGAAGCTGGCGGCGATAGGGCGGCGGCGCGATGGCAGGAATGGCGATGCGGATCATCCGGAACGGGCGGAACGGGCGGGCGATGGCCCTGGCGGCAGGGCTGACGACCGGGCTGGCAACCGGGCTGGCCTTGGCAGGGCCGGCGATGGCGCAGGAGGTCCCGCGGCAGATCCCGCCCCTCGACACGACGCGGCTGAACGCCCAGAGCTTCGATGTGCGCGGCTTCGACCCGCTCGCCGGTCAGGCGCCGGCGCCGCCGATCGCGTCGCGCATGGCGTCTTCCGAGACCCCCTCCTGGGCGACGATGACCGCGCCGCCCGCCGCGGAGAGGGTGGGCCGGTTGATGAGCGAAGGCTGGAGCCGGGACGGCTTCGCCGCCCGTCGAGACTGAAGTTTTTTTGAGACACAATCCCTATTTTATGGATTGTTCTCCTGCGGCATCATCAGCCCATGGCACAGGAGGGAAGACGCCGGGCATGGCAGCGCATTACGGGCGGGGCTTCGTCTTGCTGCACACGGCGCTGGGCCTGTTCGTCGGGCGCACGCCGAGTCAATCCTACTGGTCCAAGCTGAACGCCGCCGGGCGCGACGCCGCCGCCACCTTCCCGAGCGAGGCCCTGGCGCGGCTGCATGTCGAGATCTGGGAGGGCGGCTGGCCGGAGGATGAGCGGCTGAACGAGCTGGAGCTGCATCCGGTGCGGATCGACCGCCCCGGTGGCTGGGCCAGTGTCGCGGCGCTGCGCGAGGCGGGACTGGAGCGGCATCTGGGCGAGCTGGCGCATCGCGCCTGGGCCCGCCAGGGCGGTCATTGCTGAGCCGGCGCGCCCCTGCTCACGGCGCGGCGCGGAAGGCCTCGCGCCGCCCGGCGATCTCCTGGGTCACCGCCAGGGCGGCGGGCGCATCCATGCTGGCCAGGATCGGGCCGGCCTGCCGCTCGGGGATCTTCAGCAGGATCACCGCGGCCCGCTGCGGCTCCAGCCGGTCCAACACCTTGGCCGCCTGCTGCGGCTTCATGTTGACATAAAGCGCGACCAGCGCGTCGAGATCGGCCTCCGAGGCGGTGTTCTCGCGCACCACCAGCCGCTCCATCTCCTCGCGCAGCCGCGCCAGTTCGGCGATCTGCCCGCGCGCCAGCGCCTCGGCCGCCTGCAACCGCGCCTCGCGCGCCTCCAGCGCCCGCTCGCGCCGCTCGATCTCCGCCTGGCGGCGCGACACCTCGGCCAGCAGCCGGGCATCGCCGGGCCGATCGTCGCCCAGCGGATTGGCGCGGATCGGGCCGGCCAGCACCGGCGCCACGGTGGGCCGCGCGGTCAGCCCGCCCCCCATGGTCATGACCGGGGC
>NZ_JBSXMU010000202.1:0-3294 GCF_054073225.1 Teichococcus aerofrigidensis | reverse complement strand
TTGCCGGTGGGCGGCGGCACCAGCCGCTCCGCCGGGCGCGCGGCGGCCACGGGCGCGGCCTTGGCGATGGCGGAGGCGGCGCGGGCCCGGGCGCGGCGCTCACGCCGCCCGCGAAGCGAGATCTGGCTGTCGCCGCGGAACAGGCCGGTGATGCTCACCGCCACCTCGAACATCGCGCGCATCGGCCGGTCCCGGCGCACATGGTCCCAGTCCAGCCAGGCATCCGCGCGGCCAAGCACCGTGCGGACGATATTGCCCTCGTCCATCAGATCCCTCGGGGTGAAGCGCAGCTGCAGCCGGCCGGCATCCCAGCGCAGCGTCGCGGCCGGAATGGCGACGCGGTCGGCGCCCAGTTCGAACTCGATGTCCAGCGGCCCGGCGGGCACGCCATCCTCCGGCAGAGGCACCGCCAGCGCGGCGCCGCCGAGCGAGAGGTTCTCGCTGCGGCCGGCGACGCGGCGGCCATCCGGCAGCACCACCACCACCGGCACCACCGCATGCACGCGGGCGCGCTCGCGCACCTGCCGACGCTCGCGCCCGACGGCGATGCCGGCGGCCACCGTGACCAGCGACAGCACCACCCAGATCGAGTTCAGCGCGTTGGCCTGGAACTCCAGGCTGCCCCATGGATTGGTGAGCATGCCATAGGCGCCGGACAGCAGCCCGAGCATCAGCACCAGGGCGAGGATGAAGTTGGCCGAGACGGCGCGGAAGTCGAAATAGCCTTCCTGCAGCGTGCCGCCCTTGTCGGTGACGTTGAACTTGCCCTTCTTCGGGTCGAACAGCGTGGTCAGCACGACGGGCAGCAGGTAGAGCGCCAGCACCGTCTCATAGATCTCCGACCAGAAGCTGTGCCGCACCTTGCCCTGCAGGCGGCTGTTGGTGCCGACCGAATGCACGATATGCGGCCCCGCATAGGCCAGGATGGCGAGCGGCGACGCGGCGATGATGCTCTGCCCGAAGAGCAGGAAGGCCAGCGGCGCGGTGAGGAAGACGAAGCGCGGCAGCGGGAAGAGGAAGTGCCACTGGGCGTTCAGGTAGCAGAGCCGCTGGTAGAGCTTCAGCCCGGGGCCCAGCAGCGGGTTGTCGACGCGGAAGATCTGCACCATGCCGCGCGCCCAGCGCATGCGCTGGCCGATGTGCGAGAGCAGGCGGTCGGTCGCCAGGCCGGCCGCCATGGGAAGGCGCAGATAGGCGGTGCGCCAGCCCAGCCGCTGCATCTTCAGCGAGCAGTGGCAGTCCTCCGTCACCGTCTCGGTCGGCACGCCGCCCACCTGCAGCAGCGCGGTGCGGCGCAGCACGGCGCAGGAGCCGCAGAAGAAGGTGGCGTTCCAGAGATCGTTGCCCTGCTGCACCAGCCCGTAGAAGAGCAGCCCCTCGTTGGGGATGCGCTTGCCGGAGGCGAGGTTCCGCTCGAACGGGTCCGAGGAGTAGAAGTGGTGCGGCGTCTGCAGCATGCCGATGCCGCGGTCGCGCATCATCCAGCCGATCGAGAGCTGCAGGAAGGACCGCGTCGCGACGTGGTCGCAGTCGAAGATGACGATGTACTCGCCCGAGGTCTTGGTCAGGGCGTGGTTGATGTTGCCGGCCTTGGCGCCCTTGTTGTCGGGGCGGATCATGTAGCCGCAGCCGATCTCCTCGGCGAACTTGCGGAAATCCTCCCGCCGCCCGTCATCGAGGATGTAGACGTTCATCTTCTCCGGCGGCCAGTCCATCGACAGCGCGCCGAAGACCGCGGGCTTCACCACCTCGAGCGGCTCGTTGTAGCTCGGGATGAAGACGTCGATGGTGGGCCATTGCTCCGGGTTGGCCGGCAGCGGCACCGGCTTGCGCTCCAGCGGCCAGAGCTGCTGGAAGTAGGACAGCAGCAGGGCGATCACGGCATACATCTCGGCCAGCAGCAGGCCGGTGCCGAGGAAGGTGCCGATATAGCCGGAATAGTCGAGCGTCTCGGTCAGGCGCCAGTAGACGTAGCGCATCGAGACCAGGCACGAGAGCGCGACCAGGACGAAGAGCGCCCCCCGGCCGCGCGCCCGGCCGATGATGAGGAAGGCCAGGAAGCCGGCCAGGGCCAGCCAGGCCTGCTGCTCGGGCTCGAGCGGCGCGACGATGAAGATCAGCCCCAGGAGGCCGCCAAGGGAGGCCAGCAGGATGCCGAGCGCGGGCGAGCGCGCCAGCGTGCTCCGGAAGAAGTACTTCATGCCCGCCACCCGGCCCAGGCCGGCGCCTGCGGGGCCGCCTGGTGCGGCGCGGGCGGCTGCGGACCATAGGGCTGGGCCGGAAGGGCATGTCCCGGCGGTGCCTCATGGGGCGGCGGCGCGGGATAGGGCGGACCGCCATAGGGTGGCGGCGCCGGCTGGGGCTGGGCGAAGGAGGGTGGCGCGAAGGGGGGCTGCGGGAAGGCGGCGGCGGGATGGACCGCCGGCTCGGCCACCGGCCCCTGCGACAGCACCGCCAGCGCCTGCGCGATATGCTGCAGGTCCCGCGCGGCAGCGGAGGCCGGGGCCACCTCGCGCAGCGGGCGCATCTGCGCCAGCGCCTCGGCCAGGCTCTCATCCTGACTCACCGCGCCCAGCAGGCGCGGCCCCAGATGCTGCGCCACGGCCTCGGCGGCGGTGCGTGACAGGCGGGACTGCATGGCGACGCCGTTCAGGACGAAGTGCAGGCGGTTGGCGAAGAGCGCGGTGACGGTGCCATGCCCCAGGAAGCGCCCGCTCTCCACCTCGCCCAGCATGGCGGCGCTGATCGCCTCGCTGCGCAGCACGGTCACGATGACGGCGGCCAGCGGCGCGGTCAGGGCCAGCACCTGGCTCGGCCCCGGCGGCAGGTCGGCGATCACCGTCAGGTTGGGATCGGCCAGCATCTCGCGCAGCGGCTGGTGCAGCAGGCCGGGATCCTGCTCGAGCATAAGGGCCTGCTCGAGCGAGGCGCGCAGCGGCATCGCCCCATGCGGCAGCAGCATCAGGCCGTTCGGCATGCGCCAGATCATCTGCCGCCAGTCGGGGCGCCGCGCCAGCGCCGCCATGAAGCCGCCCGGCTCCGCCAGGGGCAGGCCGAAATGCAGCCGCGCGGCATTCTGCGGATCGAGGTCGAGCAGCAGCACGGGACGGCCCGACTGCGCCAGCAAGTCGGCCAGGTTCGCCGCCAGCGTGGTCTTGCCGACGCCGCCCTTGGGAGATGCGAAGATGATCAGAGGCATGTTCTGTCCTCAGGCCTGGCCGGGCTGGCGCAGCCCGCGGAGCAGTTCGAGTGTACCGTTGGGCATGGCGCGGGTCATGCCATCCCGGCGCCTGT
>NZ_JBSXMU010000201.1:0-3409 GCF_054073225.1 Teichococcus aerofrigidensis | reverse complement strand
GCCCGGCCGGCATGGCGACACCGGCGACCGTGACCCCCGCCGTGGCGCCGCAGCCGACGGCCTATGAGGCCCCGGCGGTGCCGGTCGAGGCCCCCTCGCCCGAGGAGATGCCGGCCGCCGTGGGTCAGCCGGAGCAGGGCCGCGCGATGCAGCCGCGCATGGCGCCGACGCCGGTCTCGGCTCCGCCGGCAGGTGGCGGCTTCAATCTCTTCCGCAAGGCCACCGGGCTGATGCGCCGCAACCTGGTTGGGGATGCCGAAGTGCCGCCGGCGCCCCGCCCGGTCGCCCCGCAGCCGATGGCGCCCCAGCCGCAGGCGCCGCAGCCTGCCGCGCCGCGCGCCGCCCAGCCGGCCGAGGAGATGGGCCTCGACATCCCGACCTTTCTTCGTCGTCAGAGCAACTGACGCCGGCGCGACGGACAGGCGCCAGCCTGACCGTTCCTGACGTAACAAGAGGGCCTCGCATCCTGGATGCGGGGCTCTTTTTGCATCGCAAAAACCGATCAGAAACAAAAGCTTCCCTGCGTAACCTCGACAGAAATATACGGAAACAAGGGTTTATTCGCCCGTGACGCGTCCCGGTGCCATCTAGACACTCAGGCAGGCAGCTTCTCGGGCCTGCCCGACGTGACCAGTGACCCCTTCGTGACCCTTGTATCGACCGAGTGACCCAGAGGCAGTGATGGACGGATTCTTCGTGGCAGGCATGGGACGGCGCAGGACGCTCAAGGCGTCCATCGGCTGCGTCGGCATTGGCCTGCACTCCGGACGTCGCGCCTCGATGACGTTGCATCCGGCCGCGGCCGGGGAAGGCATCGTCTTCCGCCGCACCGATCTCGGCCTCGAGATCCCGGCGCGCTACGACCTCGTCTTCGACACCCGCCTCTGCACCGCCATCGCCCTGCCCGGCCAGCCGCATGCGCGCATCGGCACCATCGAGCATGTCATGGCCGCCCTCTCCGCCTGCGGCATCGACGATGCCGTGATCGAGGTGGACGGGCCGGAGGTGCCGATCCTCGACGGTTCCGCCGCGCCCTTCGTCTTCCTGATCGACTGCGCCGGCACCGTGACCAGCCTGATGCCCCGCCATGGCATCGAGGTGCTCAAGACCATCCGCGTGCAGGAGGGCGAGGGCCCCGGCGCCGCCTGGGCCATGCTCGAGCCCTCCGCCACCCCCGGTTTCGAGGCCGCCCTCGAGATCGACTTTCCCTCCACCGCCATCGGCCGCCAGAGCCTCTCCCTGCGCGTGACCGAGTCGAGCTTCCGCCAGCTTCTGGCCGATGCCCGCACCTTCACCCTGGCCGAGGATGTCGCCCGCCTGCGGGCCGCCGGCCTGGCCCAGGGCGGCAGCCTCGCCAATGCCGTGGTGGTGGACGGGCCGCTGGTGCTGAACCCGGGCGGCCTGCGCCATGCCGATGAATGCGTGCGGCACAAGCTGCTGGACGTGGTGGGCGATCTGGCCCTGGCGGGCGCGCCGCTGTCCGGCCGCTTCTCCGGCAGCCGCTCCGGCCATGCGCTGAACAACCGCCTGCTGCGCGCCCTCTTCGCCGACGAGCAGGCCTGGCGCTGGCAGCAGGATGGCGCCCTGGCGCCGTCCTACGCGGAGCCGGTGGCGGCCTGAGGGCGGCCACCGACCTGCCCCCCATCGCCTTCATCGGGCAGGCGTGGTATGGAGCGAGCGCCATGCGCAGCCGCCTGAACCGGACACTCCGCCTCTCTCTCCTGCTGGCCACGCCGCTCCTCGCGGTCGTCGGGTGCAGCTCCTGGGACGGCCGCAGCTCCTCGCTGCAGGCCCGTGCCAATCTCGCCGCGGAAACGCCGGAGGCCCTCTATGCCGCCGGCATCGACGCGCTGCGGCAGGAGCGCTACCAGCAGGCCCAGGAATTCTTCGACGCGGTGGAGAGGGAACACCCCTATTCCACCTGGTCCACCAGCGCGCGGCTGATGTCGGCCTATTCCGACTACATGCGCAACCGCTACACCGAGGCGATCGGCGCGCTGGACCGCTTCATCCAGCTCCACCCCGCGCATCGCGACATCGCCTATGCCTACTACCTGCGCTCGCTCTGCTACTACGAACAGATCGTCGACGCGCAGCGCGACCAGCAGACCACCGAGACCGCCCTGGCCCAGTTGCAGGAGGTGGTGAACCGCTTCCCCGACACCGCCTATGCCCGCGACGCGCGGCTCAAGATGGATCTGGCGCGTGACCATCTGGCCGGGCGCGAGATGAACATCGGCCGCTTCTACCAGTCGCGCGGGCTCTACGCGGCGGCCATCGGCCGCTTCCGCCGCGTGGTGGACGAGTTCCAGACCACCAACCACGTGCCTGAGGCGCTGCACCGGCTGACCGAGATCTACCTCTCCCTCGGCCTGACCGACGAGGCGCGCAAGACCGCCAGCGTGCTCGGCCACAACTACCCCGGCAGCCGCTGGTACCAGGATTCCTACGCCCTCCTGGTGGAAGGCGCCCCCGCGGCGGATGCCGAGCGTCCGGGCCTGCTGAGCCGCGCCTGGAACTCTGTCTTCTGAGCCGCGTTGCCGGGGCGGCCCATGCTGACCTCCCTCGCCATCCGTGATGTGGTGCTGATCGAGCGACTCGACCTGTCGCTCGGTGCCGGCCTGACCGTGCTGACCGGCGAGACCGGCGCCGGCAAGTCCATCCTGCTCGACAGCCTGGGCCTCGCCCTGGGCCAGCGCGCCGAGGCCGGCATGGTGCGCGCCGGCCAGCCGCACGCCTCCGTCGCCGCCTGCTTCCATCTTGCCGCCGAGCACCCGGCCCAGCTCCTGCTCGCCGAGCAGGGCATCGAGGCGGAGGAGGATCTGGTGCTGCGCCGCGTGGTGCAGGCCGATGGCCGCTCGCGCGCCTTCGTCAACGACGAGCCGGTCGGCGTCGGCCTGCTGCGCCGGCTCGGCGCCCTGCTGGTCGAGGTGCAGGGCCAGCACGATCAGGTGGGCCTCGCCGATCCGGCCACCCATGCCGGCCTGCTCGATGCCTTCGGCGGGCTGGAGGGCCGGCGCGAGGCGGTCGGCGCCGCCTGGCGCGCCTGGCGCGGCGCCGAGCGGGTGCTGGCCGAGGCGCGCGAGGCCATCGCCCAGGCGCAGCGCGACGAGGAATGGCTGCGCCACGCCGTGGAGGAGTTGTCGGGCCTGGCCCCGGTCGAGGGCGAGGAGGATGCCCTGGCCGATGAGCGCCAGGCCATGCAGCAGGGCGAGCGCCGGGCCGAGGCGGTCTCCTCCGCCCTCTCGGAGTTGCAGCCGCGCGACCGGCGCGGCGGCACCGCCCCGGCTGCGGCGCTGCGCAACGCCGCGCGCGCCCTGGAGCGCCTGCCGCCGCCCAACGAGGAGGCGGCGCCGGTGCTGGCGGCCATCGGCCCGGCGCAGCAGCGGCCGCGCCGCATCGGCCCCCG
>NZ_JBSXMU010000200.1:0-3498 GCF_054073225.1 Teichococcus aerofrigidensis | reverse complement strand
CCTTCCGCCGGCGCGTGCCGCAGCAGCAGGCCCTCCGCGGTGCAGATCGGCACCACCCAGCCGGCCTCGCGCGCGGCGCCGCGCAGGGCGTGATGCAGGCAGGCGGCCGGGACCGCGGCCGCCTGCAGCAGCAGCAGGCCGATCAGGACCGGAAGGAGGCGGCGCGGCCGGGACATGCCCCCTGCCTAGAGCAGATTCCGATCCGAGGACATCACCCGATCGGACGCCGCCCTAATGCCCCGCCTCGTGGCTGGCCAGGGGATCGGGGGAGGGATCGAGGGGCGGGCGCGGCCGGCCGTCGAGGGCATAGTCCACCTCCGCCTCGTAATGCGCCTGCTCCTTGCCGAGGCGGGAGGAGAAGAGGCAGAAATGGTCGATCGGCACCGGGTCGGGCCGGAACAGATTGTGCGCCTGGACGAAGGCGATGAGCTTGTCCGGCGCCGCCTTCTCGGTGCGGGCCAGGGTGACGTGCGGGGCGAAGCGCCGCCGCTCGGGCGGCAGGCCGGCGCGCTGCAGGGCGGTCTCCACCTTGCTCTGAAGGTGCAGCAGCGCCTCGTTGCGCTCCGCCTTCACATGCAGCGAAAGCAGCCGGCCGGCCTTCTCGAACAGGTCGACGCCGCCAAGCTGCAGGTCGAAGGGCCGGGCGCGGATGCCGGCCAGGGCCTCGTCCACCTCATCCGCCTGCCAGCCCTCGATCTCGCCGATGAAGCGCAGGGTGAGGTGGTAGTTCTCCGGCGGCACCCAGCGGGCGCCGGGAATGCCGCCCGCCAGGTCGGCCAGGTGTTCCCGCAGCGTATCCGGGATGGGCAGGGCTACGAAAAGGCGTGGCATGATGGCTCATCCTCCCTGCACCTTGGACAACAACCTCCGCACGGCGGGAAGCATCCGCCGTGCCACTTCCTCCGCGCCCCGGGCATTGGGGTGGATGCGGTCGGGCTGGTTGAGCGAGGGCTCGCCGGCGACGCCATCCAGAAGGAAGGGGTAGAAGACCGCCTCGGGATACTCCCGCGCCAGGCGCTGGAAGGTCTCCGAGAACTCGCGCCCGTAATCGGCGCCGAGATTGGGTGGCGCCAGCATGCCGGCCAGCAGCACCGGCAGGCCGCGCGCCTTCAGCCGGGCCAGGATGTCGGACAGGTTGGCGTAGGTCTCGGCCGGCGGGACGCCGCGCAGCCCGTCATTGCCGCCGAGTGCCACGATCACCGCCTGGGGATCGTCGGCCAGCGCCCAGTCGAGGCGCGAGCGGCCGCCCGCCGTGGTGTCGCCGGAGACGCCGGCATCCACCACCGTCACCGCCGCGCCGGCCTCGCGCAGCAGCGCCTCGAGCCGCCGCGGCAGCGCCTCGGCATGGTCCAGCCCGTAGCCGGCGGTGATGGAATCGCCCAGCATCAGCAGCCGGACCGGCTCCGCGGCGCGGGGGCCCGGGATCGCGGCGGGCAGCGCGATCGGGATGAGATACAGTCCGAAACCGAAAAGGGCCCTTCGCACTGCGGCACGGCGGCCATATCTGCGGATCATGCTGGACGCACCCAAGGCCATCCCTTCCTCCGCCGCAAGCCCCGATGGCCCCGCCGCACCGCTGATTCGGGCAAGGGGCCTGACCTTCAAGGTGGCGGCGGCGGGGGGTGAGGTCAACATTCTCCGCGGCCTCGACCTCGATGTGGGGGCCGGGGAGGCGGTCGGGCTGGTCGGCCCCTCGGGCTCCGGCAAGACCAGCCTGCTGATGCTGCTGGCCGGTCTGGAGCGCCCTTCCGGCGGGTCCCTGAGCGTCGCCGGGGCGGATCTGGCGGCGATGGACGAGGACGCGCTCGCCCGCTTCCGCCGCGAGAGGCTCGGCATCGTCTTCCAGTCCTTCCACCTCGTGCCGACCATGACGGCGCTGGAGAACGTCGCCATCCCGCTGGAGTTCTCCGGCCGCGCCGACGCCTTCGACCGCGCCCGCGAATCCCTGGAGAAGGTCGGGCTCGGCCACCGGCTGGAGCACTATCCGGGCCAGCTCTCGGGCGGCGAGCAGCAGCGCGCGGCCCTGGCCCGGGCCGTGGTCGCGGGCCCCAGCCTGCTGCTGGCCGACGAGCCCACCGGCAACCTGGACGGCGCCACCGGGCAGAAGGTCATGGACCTGCTGTTCGGCCTGCGCGAGCAGCTCGGCACCACCCTGGTGCTGATCACCCACGACCCGGCCCTGGCCGCGCGCTGCGGCCGGCGCCTGCGGATGGCGGACGGGCTGCTGGCCGGGGACAGCGCCGCATGAGCCAGACCCTGCGGCTCGGCTTCCGCTTCGCCCGGCGGGAACTGCGCGGCGGCATCAGGGGCCTCAGGATCGTGCTGGCCTGCCTGGCGCTCGGCGTCGCCGCCATCGCCGCCGTCGGCACGCTGCGCGCCGCCACCGAGGCCGGGCTGGTCGAGGACGGCGCCCGCATCCTGGGCGGCGACCTGGAGGTGCGGGTCTCCTACCGCCCCATGCCGCAGGCGGCGCGGGACTGGATCGCCGCGCGCGGTGGGCGGCTCTCCGAGGTGGTGGAGATGCGCGCCATGGCGGTCGCCGCCTCCGGCGAGCGCGCCCTGGTCGAGCTGAAGGCGGTGGACCAGGCCTATCCGCTCTATGGCGCGCTGACGCTCGACCCTCCGCAGGCGCGACTCGCCCCCGGCACGGTGGCGCTCGACCCGCTGGTGGCCGAGCGGCTCGGCCTGCGCCCGGGCGATCCGGTGCGGCTGGGCGAGGCCCGCTTCCGCCTCGCCGGCACCGTCGCCTCCGAGCCCGACAAGGTGGCGAGCCCCGCCATCCTCGGCCCCCGCGCCATGATCGCGCTGGCCGACGTGCCGGGCACGGCGCTGATCCAGCCGGGCAGCCTGGTGGAGTACCACTACCGCATCGCCCTGCCGCAGGGGACCGATCCGGCCGGTTTCGCCGCCGCGCTGCGCGCCGCGCAGGATGACGGCGGCTGGCGCATCCGCGACGCGCGCGATGGCTCCCCGGGCGTCAGCCGCTTCCTCGACCGCGCCGCCTCCTTCCTGACGCTGGCCGGGCTGACCGCGCTGCTGGTGGGCGGCATCGGCGTCGCCACCGGCGTGCGCGCCTGGCTCGACCAGCGGGCGCGGACCATCGCCACGCTGCGCTGCCTCGGCGCCCCGGCGCGGGTGATCTTCGTCACCTACCTGATCCAGGTCATGGCGCTGGCCGCGCTCGGCATCGCCATCGGCCTGCTGGCCGGGCAGGGGCTGACGCTGCTCGCCGCCCGCGCGCTGGAGAGCGTTCTGCCGGTGCCGCCGCGCCTTGGCTTCCACGCCCGCCCGCTGGCCGAGGCGGCGCTCTACGGCGTGCTGACCGCCCTGGCCTTCGCCCTCTGGCCGCTCGGCCGGGCGCGGGAGATCCCCGGCGCGGCACTGTTCCGCGACGCGGTGCAGCCCCAGGCGGCGCGGCCGCGCTGGTCGCTGCTGGCGGTGAACGCCGCCGCCGTGCTGGCGCTCGTGGCGCTCGTCGTCGGCACCGCTGAGCAGCCG
>NZ_JBSXMU010000199.1:0-3521 GCF_054073225.1 Teichococcus aerofrigidensis | reverse complement strand
GCAGGGCCCGGGCCAGGGGATGCGCCGGCACGCGCACGGCGAGCGTCGGCAGGCCGGCGCCGGTCAGCAGGTCGATGCGGCTGCCCGGCGCGCGCGGCAGCACCAGGGTCAGCGGCCCGGGCCAGAAGCGCGCGGCCAGGCGCCGGGCGCGGTCGTCGGCGACCACCTCGGCGAAGGCGGCCTCCGCCTCGGGGAAGTGGCTGATCAGCGGGTTGAAGCGCGGCCGGCCCTTGGCGGCGAAGATGCGCGCCACGGCCTCCGGGTTTCGCGCATCGGCGCCGAGGCCATAGACCGTCTCGGTCGGGAAGGCGACCAGCCTGCCCTGGCGCAGCAGCGCCGCCGCGCGCGCGACGCCGCCCTCCGCCGGGTCCAGCAGCACGGTGCTCACGCGGCGCCGTGGCAGAGGAAGGGCTGGTTCTCCCAGCCGGGCTTGCCGTAGGCCAGCGGCGTGCCGTCGAAATTCGTCACCCGGCCGCCGGCCGCCACCAGCACCGCCTCGGGCGCCGCGGTATCCCATTCCATGGTGCGGCCGAAGCGCGGATAGAGATCGGCCACGCCCTCGGCCAGGCGGCAGAACTTCACCGCCGAGCCGATCTGCACGATGCGCGCCACCCGCCGCCCGGCGAGGAATTCCGGCAGGCGCGGATCGTCCCTGTAGTGACGGCTGGCCATGACGGTGAGGCCCTCCGGCGGCGGGCGGCGGGCCTGGATCGGGCGCTCGCCCGCCGCGTCGCGCTTCCACGCGCCCCGGCCGACGAGGCCGGTGAACAGCTCGCCGGTGGCCGGGATGGCGACGGCGCCGAGCAGCGGCCGGCCCTTCTCGACGAGGCCGATATTGACCGTGAACTCCTCCCGCCCGGCGGCGAATTCCCGCGTGCCGTCGAGCGGATCGACCAGCCAGTAGCGCGGCGCGGCGGCTGTGATGATCCCGGCCGAGCATTCCTCCTCCGCCACCACGGGGATCTCCGGCGTGGCCTCGCGCAGCCCCTCGGTGATCAGCGCCTCGGCCAGGCGGTCGGCGGCGGTGACGGGGCTCATATCCTCCTTCCGCTCCACGGCGAAGCCGGCATCGCGCACGGTGAGGATGGCGGCGGCGGCGCGCTCGGCGAGGCGCGCGGCGAGGGCGAGGAGGTCTTGCTCGGTCATGGTGCGGGAGGGTGTAGCACCACGGGAGCCGCGCCGCGCGAGTCTTGCGGGGACCGCCGCGCCGGCCTCAGCCGTTCAGGCTCATCGGCCGCATGCCGCCCGGGGGGAGGCCGAACCGTGCCCGGACCCAGTTCAGGAAGGCGCCATAGGGGCGCCCCAGGGCCAGCATCATCGCCGTGGCGCCGAGGATCCCGAGCAGCAGGCCTCGCCCCGAGGCACCGCTGACCGCGATGATCGCCGCGTAGATCGGGACCTGGAAGCTGACCAGCGCCAGGCTGTCCCACAGCAGCCGCGACAGGCGGCCCGGCCGGGCGCGCCGCATCAGCCAGTCCCGCCAGAGGCCATAGGGGCGGCCGATGGGGATCATCAGGGCCGCGCCCAGCAGCCGGGCCTGGCCCACCTGCTCCCAGCTCATGCCGGCGATGAAGCGCTCGTTGATGACCCCCGTGGTGGTGAAGAACAGGAGGAGGGCGGTGGTATCGGCGACGAAGGCGTGGCGCCGCGGAGGAGGCTGCGAGGGGAGGGTCATGTCCTGGCCTTGGCTGGGGCATCGGGTGGCGATAGGCTCCGAGCCCGACAGTGGACCCTCGCGTGACGGCCCTGTCGACCGCCGGGGCGGCCCGCGGCCAGGAGGGCATCCGGCCCCCGCCATGGCCCCGCGGGGCGGCGGCGCTGCCCCCTGGCGTCCCTCCCCTTGGCGTTCCTCCCCCTGGCATCCCGTCGACCCGGTGTTATCGTTCGGGCAACACCGCCGACGCGCACCAGCCAGGACTCCGCGATGACCGATATCCTCTTCGTCAAGCCCGCCCTTCCCCGCTCCGGCGCCCTGGTGCTGCCGCTGGCCGAGGGCTTCACCCTGGCGGGGCTGGCGCGGGAGGCGGATGCGGCGACGGAGGGTGCCGTCACGCGCGCGCTGGAGGCGGCGGGCTTCAAGGGGCGGAAGGGGCAGAGCTGCACCCTCTGGGCGCCGGGCGGGAAGGGCGGGCATCTCTCCCGCATCGTGGCCATCGGCCTGGGCGCCACGCCCGACGCGCGGACGGCCGAGGCGGCGGGCGGGGCGGCCTGGCCGCTGATCGCGGGCGATCCCGAGGCCTTCATCGCGACCGACGGGCTGAACGCCGCGCTGACCGCCGCCTTCGCCTCCGGCGCCCGGCTGCGGAGCTACCGCTTCGACAAGTACCGCACCCGGGAGAAGGCCGAGGACAGGCCGAAGCTGGTGCGCCTCTCCCTCGCCAGCGCCGCGCCCTCCGAGGCCAAGGCCGCCTTCGCCACGCTCTCGGCCATCGCCGACGGCGTCTTCCTGGCGCGCGACCTGGTCAGCGAGCCGCCCAACGTGCTCTTCCCCGAGGAGATGGCCGAGCGCTGCCGCGGGCTGGAGAAGCTCGGCGTCGAGGTCGAGGTGCTGGGGCCGAAGGAGCTGAGCAAGCTGGGCTTCGGCGCGATGCTCGGCGTGGCGCAGGGCAGCGCGCGCGAGCCGCGCGTCGTGGTCATGCAATGGAAGGGCGCCGGGCCCGCCAGCGACGCGCCGCCGGTCGCGCTGATCGGCAAGGGCGTCACCTTCGACACCGGCGGCATCTCGCTCAAATCCGCCGGCGGCATGGAGGACATGAAGTACGACATGGCCGGCGCCGGGGCCGTCATCGGCGCCATGGCGGCGATCGCCGGGCGCAAGGCGCGGGCCGATGTCGTCGGGCTGGTCGGGCTGGTGGAGAACATGCCCTCCGGCACGGCGCAGCGGCCGGGCGATGTCGTGACCTCCTATTCCGGCCAGACCATCGAGGTGATCAACACCGACGCCGAGGGGCGGCTCGTCCTGGCCGATCTGCTCTGGTACGCGCGGGAGCGCTTCCGGCCGCGCTGCATGATCGACCTCGCGACCCTGACCGGCGCCATCATCGTCGCCCTTGGCCACGAGCATGCCGGCCTGTTCAGCAACGACGACGACCTGGCGCAGAAGCTGCTGGCGGCCGGCGCGGAGGTCGAGGAGAAGCTCTGGCGCATGCCGCTGGGCGAGGCCTACGACAAGCTGATCCGGTCCGACATCGCCGACATGAAGAACGTCGGCGGCCGGCCGGGCGGCTCGATCAGCGCGGCGCAGTTCATCCAGCGCTTCATCGACACGCGCGAGGGCCATGTCGCCTGGGCGCATCTCGATATCGCCGGCACCGCCTGGGCCACCAAGGACGGCGCGACCACGCCCAAGGGCGCGACCGCCTTCGGCGTGCGGCTGCTCGACCGTCTGGTGGCCGGGCACTACGAAGGCTGAGCGTGGCGTCGGAGCCGGCCGAGGCGGCGCGCTTCCGGCCGATGCGGCTGCGGCTGCGCGGGCGGCTGGGGCGCAAGGCGGCGGCGCGCCCGCGCCTGCTGCCCTGGCC
>NZ_JBSXMU010000198.1:0-3550 GCF_054073225.1 Teichococcus aerofrigidensis | reverse complement strand
GTCTGGGGCCGCGGGGCGCCGCCGCGCGAGGCGACGGCCGAGAGCCCGGCGGAGCGGCAGCTCGCCTTCTGGGAGGCGTTTCTGGCCGTGCTGGAGCCGCGCCCCGCCGAAGTCATGCCGGACGCCGGGCCGCCCGCGGCCCCTCCCGTCCGGCGGGCGTCACGGGCCCTGGCCCGGCTGCGGCGGAGGATGGCCGGTGCCCCGGTGCCCTGCCTGCTCCAGGACGCCCTGCCGCCGCTCGGGGAAGGCGCGGGCGCACGGTCCGTCCGCCTGGCGCTGGCCGACACCTTCCTAGCCGGCCTCGAGCTGGGCCGGGAAGGGGTGCTGCGGCTGGAGCAGTCCACCCCCTTCGGGCCGATCCTGCTGCATCCGGCGGGCTGAACGGCCCAGGCCCCCGCCTCGCCTCCTCCGGGCGTTCAGTCGATGGCGGAAGGGTGCCGCGCGAGGGGCGTGACGGTGATCTCCATGAAGGGAAAGAGCGGCAGGGTGGAGAGGATGCCGTGCAGCTCGTCATGATCCGCCACGTCGAAGACGCTGATATTGGCGTAGCGGCCGGCGACCCGCCAGAGATGCCGCCACCTGCCATCGCGTTGCAACGCCTGCGCCACGGCCTTCTCCTCGGCCTTCAGCCGCTCGAAGGCCTCGCGGTCCATATCCGGCGGAACGCGCACATCCATCTGCACACAATAGAGCATGTCCAGTCCTTTCTCCCTGTTCGCCGCCTGGGCGTCGTCCCGGGTTCCGCCCGGAAACGGCGCGGTCCTGCAATCGGAGGTGGCATTCCGCTTGCCGGACACCGCGCTTCCATCTAGCTCGGAAACTGTCGCCCTGCAGCTTCGGAGCAATGCGGAATGGCCGTCGGACCGCCAGATTGTCCCAGTTCGCCGGCGGCCGGAAGGCAGGCCCGGGCAGCGGCGGGGGAGGCCGGCCCGGCGGGGTCCCGCCGCCGCTCCCTCATCGCCGTCATCGGCGCCGCCACCATCTTCGGCCTGACCTACAGCCTGACCGCGCCGCTGGTGGCGCTGAACCTGGCTGAGCGGGGGCTGGGCGAGACGATGATCGGGCTGAACGCCGCCATGCACGCCGTGGGGGTGCTGCTGGTGGCGCCCATCCTGCCGCGGCTCGCCGGGCGGTTCGGGGCGCGGCCGCTGATCCTCTTCGCGCTGCTGCTGACGGCGGTCCTGCTGCCGCTGTTTCCCGCGCTGCCGCTCGTGGCGGTGTGGTTCCTGCTGCGCATCGGCCTCGGCATCGGCGCCGAGATCCTGTTCGTGCTGACCGAGAGCTGGACCAGCGAACTGGCCGACGACGCCACGCGCGGGCGCGTCATGGCGACCTATACCGCGCTGCTGTCGCTGGGCTTCGCCGGCGGGCCGATGATCCTCTCCGTCACCGGGCCGGACGGGGTGCTGCCCTTCGCGGCCGGCGCCGCGGTGGCGCTGCTGGCGCTGCTGCTGATGCTGCTGCCCGGACTGCGGCAGCCGGCGATGCGGGCGCATGGGCATGGCAATCTGTGGCGCGCCATGCGGCTCGCGCCCGTGGCGATGTCCACCACCGCGCTGAATGCCGGGGTGGAGACCGCCGGCCTCTCCTTCCTCACCCTCTATGCCGTGCGGCTGGGCTGGGAGGAGCAGGCGGGGACGCATCTGATCACGACGCTGATGGTGGGCGCCATCCTGCTGCAACTGCCGGTCGGCTGGCTGTGCGACAAGATGGACCGGCGGCGGCTGATGCTCGGCCTCGGCGCCGTGTCGGCCGCCGGCGCCCTCGCCTGGCCGCTGATGCTGAGCCATGACTGGGTGGCCTATCCGGCGCTGTTCCTGTGGGGTGGGGCGTTCGTCGGCATCTACACCACCATGCTGGCGGTCATCGGCGCGCGCTTCCGCGGCACCGATCTCGTCGGGGTCTATGCCGCGATGGGGCTGTTCTGGGGCGGCGGAGCGCTGCTGGGGCCGAGCCTGGCCGGGCTCGCGCTCGACCTCACCCGACACGGGCTGCCCCTGTTCGTGGCGCTCGCCTGCGGCCTGTTCACCCTGTTCCTGATGTCTGCCGCGAGCCCGGCCGGCCGGAGCGCGGCGCGCCATGATCCGCATCATGCTGCTGCTGCTGGGGCAGGAGGTGATCCGGCGGCGCTGGTGGGCCCTGCTGGCCACCGGGCTGCTCTGGGGCGGTGTCGGGACCTTCCTGCTGATCGATGCGCTGGACGGGCGGACCCTCATCCCGCCGCGCTTCTTCGGCTGGTTCATCCTGCCCGAGGCCGCGCTCAGCCTGCTCGCCGCCCTCGGCAGCCATGGAACGGCGCGGCGGCTGCGTCTGGTCAAGGGACTGGCGCTGCTCGGCATCGCCCTGCTGCTGCTCAGCGGGTATCACCGTGCCAACTTCATCCTGGCGCTGATCCTCGGCGCCGGCTTCCTCATCGACGGCGGGCTGCGCATCGCCAGCGCGCATGTGGTGCGCTTCAGCGGCTGGCGCGGGGCGCTGGCCGTCGGCGTGTTCGAGATCCTGCTCGCCATCTGGACGCTGCAGCCCTGGCCCACCTGGTACGAGGCGACGGTGGGCTGCAATGTCGGTCTGATCATGGCGGTGACCGGCTTCGGCATGGTGCATCTCGCCCTGCGGCTGCGGCGGCTGCCGCCGGGGGCCTCAATCACCGCCCTGTTCTCGCGCAATCCGCTGGCGCGGATGCTCCTGCCGCTGGCCCCGGAAGGGACAGGGACAGGGACAGGGGCAGGGGACATCCCGCCCGGCAGCCTGGTCGTGCATGTCTGGACGCCGACCGGCACGGTCAGCACGCCGCTGCGCCAGCGCGCCGTCAACCGCTACATCGCCGCCGTGGACGCGCAGGGCGTCATCTCCACCGGCCACGCGGCGCTGGAACTGGCGCCCGATCTCTACATCAGCCACTACCCAGCGGTGGAGATCGACCGCTCCGGCGCCGACTTCGCCCACGTCCTGCGGGCCACCGCCGACAATGACGTGCCGGGCCGCTTCCAGCCCAGCTATGCCGAGGAGGCGGCCGGCTGGTGCCCCTCCACCGTGCAGGTGGCGTTCCGGGATTTCGATGCGCGGCGGCTGCGCGGCTTCTGGGCGCGGTACCGGCAGGACCCGACCTACAACCTGACCAGCCGCAACTGTTCCAGCGCCGTCGCCGCCGCGCTGGACGCCGCGCTGGAGGGCGCCTTCGTCAGGCGGCGCCGGCCGGTGCTCTCGGCACTCGGCGCCATCACCAACCCCGAGCTCTGGGCCGCCGGGCTGATCCGCCAGCGGGCCGAGAGCATGGCCTGGACGCCGGGGCTGGTGCTCGACTACGCCCGCGCCATGAGCGCGGTGGTGCACCCGCCCGAGACGCTCTGGCACCGGCTGCTGCGGCCGAAGGTGCGGGCCCTGTGAGGCGGGGGCCGGGCCTCCGCCGCGCCGGTCCTGCGGGGCTCCCGGCGGGCCCGCCCCTCGCCAGGCGGCTGCGCTGAGGGCGGCGGGGAGGGGGCATGGTCCTCGCGGGCTGCCTGCTGGCCCTGCTGTCGCTGGTCTGGGCCTGCCCGGCGCTGGCCATCCG
>NZ_JBSXMU010000197.1:0-3563 GCF_054073225.1 Teichococcus aerofrigidensis | reverse complement strand
CCGCCGCCCCCGCCTGGGCCGCCACCGCCCCCACCGAGCGCGCCGCCCTGCTGGACCGCGCCGCCGACCTGATGGAGCAGCGCCGCGAGGCCCTGCTCGGCCCCATGGTGCGCGAGGCGGGCAAGTCCCTGCCCAACGCCGTCGCCGAGGTGCGGGAGGCGGTGGATTTCCTGCGCTACTATGCCGCGGAGGCGCGCGGCCTCGAGGCCGCCACGCACCCTCCCCTCGGGCCGGTGGTCTGCATCTCGCCCTGGAACTTTCCGCTCGCCATCTTCACCGGGCAGGTCGCGGCGGCGCTGGCCGCCGGCAACCCGGTGCTGGCCAAGCCGGCCGAGGAGGTGCCGCTGATCGCCGGCCTGGCCTGCGACCTGCTGCGCGAGGCCGGCATCCCGCCCGCCGCGCTGCAATTCCTGCCGGGCGATGGCGAGGTCGGCGCGCGGCTGGTCGCCGATCCGCGCGTGCAGGGGGTGATGTTCACCGGCTCGACCGAGGTGGCGCGGCTGATCAACCGCCAACTCGCCACGCGGCTCGGCCGCCACGGTAGGCCGGTGCCGCTGATCGCCGAGACGGGCGGCCAGAACGCCATGGTGGTGGACAGTTCCGCCCTGCCGGAACAGGTGGTGGCCGATGTCCTGGCCTCGGCCTTCGACAGCGCCGGCCAGCGCTGCTCGGCGCTGCGCCTCCTCTGCCTGCAGGAGGATGTGGCGGACCGTGTGCTGACCATGCTGAAGGGCGCCATGGCGGAGCTGCGCATCGGCCGCCCGGATCGCCTGGCCACCGATATCGGCCCGGTCATCAGCGGGGAGGCGCGGCAGGGCATCGAGCGCCATCTGGCCGCCATGCGCGCCGCCGGCCGCGCCGTTCATGCCCTGCCCCTGCCCGGGGAGGCCGCGCGCGGCCACTTCGTCTCGCCAGCCCTGGTGGAGATCGAGCGGCCGGCCATGCTGGAGCGCGAGGTCTTCGGCCCGGTGCTGCACGTGCTGCGCTTCCGGCGCGACGGCCTGGAGGCCCTGCTGCGCGACCTCGCCGCCACCGGCTACGCGCTGACCTTCGGCGTGCATTCGCGCATCGACGAGACCATCGCGCGGCTGACCGACCGCGCCCCGGCCGGGAACATCTACGTCAATCGCAACATCATCGGCGCCGTGGTCGGCGTGCAGCCCTTCGGCGGCCACGGGCTTTCCGGCACCGGCCCCAAGGCGGGCGGGCCGCTCTACCTGCGCCGGCTGCTGGTTGCCGCGCCGGAGCCCCCCCTGCCGCCCGGCCCCGCCCCCGCTCCCGCCGCCCTGGCCTGGCACGGCCACCTCTCCGCCCGGGGCCAGCACGAGGCGGCGGCCCGCTGCGCGGCGATGGCCCGGGCCTCCCGCCTCGGCCTGCGGCTGGCGCTGCCGGGGCCGGTGGGCGAGACCAACACCTACATGCTGGACCCGCGCGGCGCCGTCCTCTGCCGCCCCGCCACGCCGCTCGGCCTGATGCTGCAGGTCGGTGCCGCCCTGGCCTCCGGCAACCGCGCCCGCGTGGCGGCGCCCGACGGCCTGCGCGACTGGCTCGCCGGCCTCCTGCCCGCCGATCTGGCGGAGCATGTCACGCTGGTGGAGGCGGAGGCCCTGGCGGGCTGCGCCGTCGCGCTCTTCGAGGGAGAGGCGGCGGAGTTGCAGGCCTTCTGCGCCCACGCGGCCGCGCTGGACGGACCGCTGCGCCCTGTCCTCGCGGCCACGCCTGCGGAACTGGCCGGAGGCGGGGACTATCCGCTGGAGTTGCTGCTGCGGGAACGCTCGGTCAGCACCAACACGGCGGCGGCGGGCGGCAATGCCAGCCTGATGAACATCGGCTGACGGCGCGTTTCACGGTTCTCGAAGAAACACACCCTCGCAAAGCCGAAGGCGATCACCGCGGCGGGCAGGACAGGGTCGCTCGTCCCTGCCCCCTCCGTGCGGTCATCGCCCACCGCCCGCCCGGGATGCTCCTGACCCTGCCGTCGGATACGAGAATATCCAGAAGGCTTCTGGCTTCCCTATCGAGATGCCTTGTAGAGTTTGGTGGCAATCTCGAACATTTCCTCGGGCGAATAGTCCGGGCTGAAGGCTGAGGGTATGCCGGTCAGCTGGTGAATCTTCCCACCTTCCGGCAGGCCGTCGACCACCGTCAGTTCTCCTGGCGGATCATCGGGAAGCGCCTGCTCTCCATTGCCCCAGATGCCGGCCATCTCCTTGTAGTCGGCGGGGCTGAATGTGTAGAGCCGGCGGTGGGATCCCTCTTGCAGGTACTTCTGACATTCCGGAATCTTGTCGAGGGGAATGTTCGGCGTGGGCAGGAACTTCTCCAACTCCACCCCCGTGATCTGCTTCAGAGCCAGGGCATAGGCATGCGCATGCACGGAGCCCCGGACGAGCAGGTACCCACAGACCTCGCGCCCTGTCGGATCCGACAGGGTCTCATAGACCCGCAGCTTGTGCAGGCGGGCGCCGCATTCGAGATGGAAGTTGTGCAGCAGGTCAACGACCACATTGCCGGTCGTCGTCACCATATCCGCATTCCAGGACATGGAGTTGCTGTTGACCGGCAACGCACCGCCGCCGTTGGAGGCGAACGACGCAAAGGAGCGGATATCCTTCATGGCCTCGAAGGGCGCGCCGGAGATGTCACCGCCATCGGCCAGATCACCGCTGTTGTCGGGCCCGTTGGCGAGCATGGCGACACCGTTGCTCACCAGCTCCACATGCCCGAGCTCTTCCGCCGTGATGCTGGCCACCAGGCTATAGAATGGCCTGAGCTTGTCCTTGCTGCGGAAATTGAAACTCTGGAACATGTAGTTGCCCAGGGTGGACATCTCGCCGTACTTGCCGCCCAACAGCTCCTGTAAAGCTGCCGCTGCGTTGGGATCCGCTCTCTTGGGCGATGGAAGCTCAGCCTGGAGTTTGTCTATTCTCATGAACATCGCGGTGTTCCTTCGGGGAGTTTCCCGTTGGAAGAACCGTTCAGGGCTGCATGAGTTTGGCTCTCAAGAATTATCTCCTGCGCTTCCGGGGCGAACATCCCCCCTCCAGACGCCACCGAGGTCGCGCCTGGCCGGTCGCCAGCGCGAAGGCGATGGCCCGTCCGCCTCCATCGCGGCTGCCGCTGCTCCAGGCCGCATCGCTTCTGCCACACGGCTCTGATCTCATGCGGGGAAACAGGCTGGTTGGGGCGCCAGGATTCGAACCTGGGAATGGCGGTACCAAAAACCGCTGCCTTACCGCTTGGCTACGCCCCAGCGCCGCCGCGTGGGGCTGAATAAAGGCCGGACGGGCCATTCGTAAAGCCCCCACCCCAGCGCCACCAGGCCTCCGGCAGGCCGGCCGCGGCGGCGCGCGCGGCGGCGGCATCGGGCAGCAGCGCGAAGCAGGTGGCGCCCGAGCCGCTCATCCGCGCCAGCAGGCAGTCCGGCAGCGCGCGCAGGGCGGCCAGCGTCTCGCTCACCGCCGGGCAGAGGCGGATGGCGGCGGCCTGCAGGTCGTTGCGGCAGGAGGCCAGCCCCTGCGCCATGGCGCCGGCATCGGCCCAGCCCGCGGGCAGGGTCGCGG
>NZ_JBSXMU010000196.1:0-3574 GCF_054073225.1 Teichococcus aerofrigidensis | reverse complement strand
CCACGCGCCCGCCCGCACCGCCCGCCTTCGGGCCCCCCGCGGTCGCGGAGGCCGCCGCGCCGGCGCCGGCGCCCGCGCCGCGCCAGCCGGGCACGGAGGGCGAGGCCGCCGCGGCCGGCCCGATCACCGCGGCCCAGACCATCCGCGTCTCGGTGGATGTGCTGGAGGATCTGATGACCCTGGTCAGCGAGCTGGTGCTGACCCGCAATCAGCTGCTGCAGCTCGTGCGCGCCCGCAGCGACTCGGCGCTGACCGTGCCGCTGCAGCGCCTGTCGCACATCACCTCCGAGCTGCAGGAAGGCGTCATGAAGACGCGCATGCAGCCGATCGGCAATGCCTGGCAGAAGCTGCCGCGCATCGTGCGGGATCTCGCCAACGAGCTCGGCAAGAAGATCGAGCTGGTGATGCGCGGCGCCGAGACCGAGCTGGACCGCCAGGTGCTGGAGCTGATCAAGGACCCGCTGACGCACATGGTGCGCAACAGCGGCGACCATGGGCTGGAGACGCCCGAGCAGCGCCGGCAGGCCGGCAAGCCCGAGACCGGGCGCATCCTGCTCAACGCCTATCACGAGGGCGGGCACATCATCATCGAGATCGGCGATGACGGGCGCGGCCTCGCGGTCGAGAAGATCCGGGCCAAGGTGCTGAGCCAGGGCCTGACCACCGAGGCCGAGCTGGCCGGCATGAGCGAGCGGGAGATCCAGCGGTTCATCTTCCGCGCCGGCTTCTCCACCGCCGCGGCCGTGACCTCGGTCTCCGGCCGCGGCGTCGGCATGGACGTGGTCAAGACCAATGTCGAGAAGATCGGCGGCACCATCGACCTGCGCTCGATGGAAGGCAAGGGCACGACCTTCTACATCAAGATCCCGCTGACGCTCGCCATCGTCTCGGCGCTGATCGTCGAGGCCGGCGGCGAGCGCTTCGCCATTCCGCAGATCGGCGTGGTCGAGCTGGTGCGCGCCGGCGGCGCCGCCGAGAGCGCGCAGATCGAGCGGATCAACGACACGCCGGTGATGCGCCTGCGCGAGCGGCTGCTGCCGCTGGTCTCGCTGTCGCGGCTGCTGCAGCTGGAGCAGCGCGCCGATGCCGGGCCGGAGGAGGGCTTCGTCGTCGTCACCCAGGTCGGCGCCAATGTCTTCGGCATCATCGTCGACAAGGTCTTCGACACCGAGGAGATCGTGGTCAAGCCGGTGGCGCCGATCCTGCGCCACGTCACGATGTTCAGCGGCAACACCATCCTGGGCGATGGCAGCGTCATCATGATCCTCGATCCCAACGGCATCGCCCGCGCCACCGGCGTGGGCGCCGACGGGCCGAGCGAGGAGGCGGCGCGGGCGCAGGAAGGGCTGCGCGGCACCCGCTCGGGCGAGCGCACCGCGCTGCTGCTCTTCCAGGCCGGCGACGGCGCGCCGAAGGCGGTGCCGCTCGGCCTGGTGGCGCGGCTCGAGGACCTGCCGGCGGAGAGCATCGAGCATTCCGGCGGCAAGGCGCTGGTGCAGTATCGCGGCAAGCTGATGCCGCTGGTGCCGGCCGCGCCGGGCTGGATGATGCCGGAGCCGGGCCGCCGCCAGGCCGTCCTGGTCTTCAACGACCGCGACCGCGCCATGGGGCTGATGGTCGACGGCATCCTGGACGTGGTCGAGGAGCAGATCGTCATCGAGGGCGCCAGCGACCAGCCGGGCATCCTCGGCAGCGCGGTGATCTGCGGCAAGGTGACCGACCTGATCGACTGCTCCTGGTGGCTGCGGCAGGCCGGGGAGGACTGGTTCCGCCCCACCGGCGGCGACCAGACGACGCCGCGCGTCCTGCTGGTCGAGGACAGCGCCTTCTTCCGCCACCTGCTGATGCCGGGCCTGACCGCCGCCGGCTATGACGTGACGGCGGTGGACACCGGCGCGCAGGCGCTGCAGCTGCGCGAGCAGGGCGCCGCTTTCGACATCATCGTCTCCGACATCGAGATGCCGGATCTCGACGGCATCGGCCTGGCCCAGGCGGTGCGCGGCGCCGGGGCCTGGCGCACGGTGCCGATGGTGGCGCTGAGCGGCCGCAGCGATCCCGCGCTGATCCGCCGCGCCCGTGAGGCCGGCTTCAACGACTATGTCGGCAAGTCGGACCGCGAGGCGCTGATGGCGGCGCTGCGCGACGCCGTGGCCGCGCAGACCCCGTGCTGAGGAAACCACCGCGATGCATGCCCCGATGCCTTCCTCCGCCGGCCTGGTGCGGCCGCCGGTCCTGGCCGACGCCGCGGCCGAGATGTTCCTGACCCTGACGGTCGCCGGCCAGCTCTGCGGCGTGCCGGTGCTGTCGGTGCGCGACATCCTGGGCGCGCAGGTGATCACCCGCGTGCCCCTGGCCCCGCGCGAGGTGGCCGGCAGCCTGAACCTGCGTGGCCGAATCGTCACCGCGATCGACCTGCGGCGCCGCCTCGGCCTGCCGGAGCGGGCCGCGAGCGCCACCGCGATGAGCGTCGTCGTCGAGCAGAATGGCGAGCTCTACAGCCTTCTCTCGGATTCGGTGGGGGAGGTCCTGCCGCTGCGCACCGAAGGTTTCGCCGCCAATCCTCCGACGCTCGACCCGGTCTGGCGCGAGGTGTCGCGCGGCGTCCACCGGCAGGACGGGCAGCTGCTGATCGTGCTCGATGTCGACCGCGTCCTGGCGATCGGTTGAGGAGGAACGCATGGAAACGCCGACAACCTGCCTGGTGGTGGACGACAGCCGCGTCGTGCGCAAGGCCGCGCGCCGCATCCTGGAACGTCATGGCTTCGCCGTGCGCGAGGCGGAGAACGGCCTGCTGGCGCTCGAGGCCTGCCGCGCCGAGCTTCCGCGCCTCGTTCTGCTCGACTGGAACATGCCGGTGATGGACGGGCTGCAGTTCCTGAACGCGGCCCGCGCCGAGTTCGGGCCGGAGCGGCCGGTCATCATGCTCTGCACGACCGAGAGCGAGTTCGACCGCATCGTGCTGGCGCTCGCCGCCGGCGCGCAGGAGTATATCATGAAGCCCTTCGACGACGAGATCGTCACCGGCAAGCTGGTGCAGCTCGGCCTGCTGGCGGAGGATGTCGGGCCGTGAGCGCCTGGACCCCCGCCACGCCGCGCGCCGTGCCGGCCGGCGGGCCGATCCGCGTCATGCTGTGCGACGACAGCGCGACGGTCCGCGCCGCCCTCGGCCGCCTGCTGGAGACCGATCCGGGAATCCGCGTGGTGGCGCGGCCGGCGGATGGGCAGCAGGCGCTGGACGCCCTGCGCGACCTGGCGCCCGGCGAGCGCCCCGATGTCGTGCTTCTGGATCTCGAGATGCCGGTGATGGACGGGATGACGGCGCTGCCGCGCCTGCTGCGCGCGCAGCCCGGCCTCGCCGTGATCGTCGCCAGCGCGCTCACCCAGCATGGCGCGGCGGCGGCGATGGCGGCTCTGCGCGCCGGCGCCGCCGACTACCTTCCGAAGCCCGGCGCGGCGGGCGGCGGCATGGCCGACCCCGCCTTCCGCGCCGAGCTTCTGGCCAAGGTCAAGGGCTGGGCCCGGATGCGTCAGCCGCCCCGGGTCAGGCCGCCCGCTCCGCCGGCCATCGTGCCGC
>NZ_JBSXMU010000195.1:0-3581 GCF_054073225.1 Teichococcus aerofrigidensis | reverse complement strand
CGCCATCCGCGAGGGCGGCCGCACCGTCGGCGCCGGCGTCGTCGCCAAGATCAGCAACTGATCCGCCTCCCGCGCCGGCCTGGCCGGCGCGTGGGGAAAGGGAGCGGGCGGTCCCCCGGGGGCCGCCCGCGCTTTTTTTGCGCGGGCTTTTGTGCCGGGCGGGTGGCGGGCGGCGGAATCCTCTACAGTTCCGCCCGGACCGCAGAAGGACAGCACGGCCGATGCCCAGCAGACTGGACCCCCTGCCGCCCGGCTGGGCCGGCAGCCGCTACGCCAGCTTCGGCCGCCGCCTCGGGGCGCAGCTGATCGACTTCCTCTGCCTGCTGCCGGTGGGATTCCTGCTCGGCCTGGTGCAGGCGATGTCGATCTCCCTGCAGGGCGGCGATCCCGCCGAGCAGGACCCCGGCCTGCTGTCGGAGCTGATGGTGCAGCTCATCCTGGCGCTGATCATCCTGCTCTTCTGGGTGCTGCGGCAGGCCACGCCGGGCAAGCTCGCGCTGGGGCTTCGCATCGTCGATGCCGAGACCGGCGCGCCCGCCTCCTTCCCGCGGCTCCTGGCGCGGTACTGCAGCTACATCCTCTCCGCCCTGCCGCTCTGCCTCGGCTACTTCTGGATGCTCTGGGATCCGCGCCGGCAGTGCTGGCACGACAAGCTGGGGCGCACCGTGGTGCTGCATGTCGGCGGCCCCTCGACAGGGGTTGCCGGCTGACTTATAGACCCAGCCTCGCGCAGCGATGGCGCCGCGCAGGGGCGTAGCTCAATTGGCTAGAGCGCCGGTCTCCAAAACCGGAGGTTGGGGGTTCGAGACCCTCCGCCCCTGCCAGTGTCCAGGCTTTGATGCCGGTGCGGCCCCCGAAGGAGTCCGGGGCCCGGCCCGGCCCGCCGCGCGAGGCCGGGTCTTGCGGGGTGGCTCCGGTCCGGAGACCGCCCGCGCTGTGTTTCCCAGAGAGTCGTTTCCCAGGAACCAGGTAAGGTTGGCAGTTTTGGCGAAGCTCGATCCCGCGGGGTTCATCCGCGATGTGCGGCAGGAGGTGTCCCGCGTCACCTGGCCGACGCGCAAGGAGACGCTGATCACCACCGGCCTGGTCCTGGCGCTCTCGGCCCTGGCGGCGGTGTTTTTCCTGGCGACCGACAAGCTCATCCAGCTCGCGATGAGCCTGCTGTTCGGCTTCGGTGTTTGAGGGCGGGAGCGGTTCCATGGCCGACATGAAGTGGTACGTCGTTCACGTCTATTCGGGCTTCGAGAAGAAGATCGCGAGCCAGATCAAGGAGCAGGCGGCCCAGAAGGGGCTGGCTGACAAGATCGGCGACATCCTCGTCCCCTCCGAGGAGGTGACGGAGGTGCGGCGCGGCCAGAAGGTCAATTCCGAGCGCAAGTTCTTCCCCGGCTACGTGCTGGTGAAGATGCAGATGACCGACGAGGCCTGGCACCTGGTCAAGGACACGCCCAAGGTCACCGGCTTCCTCGGCGCCCGCAATCGCCCGAGCCCGATCAGCGAGGCCGAGGCGCTGCGCATCGTGCAGCAGGTCCAGGAGGGCGCCGACAAGCCCAAGCGGCCCGCCATCGTCTTCGAGGTGGGCGAGCAGGTGCGCGTCGCCGACGGTCCCTTCACCAGCTTCATGGGCTCGGTGGAGGAGGTGGACGAGGAGAAGGGCCGCGTGAAGGTCTCCGTCTCCATCTTCGGCCGCGCCACCCCGGTCGAGCTCGAATACGCCCAGGTCGAGAAGGTCTGAGGCCCTTGCCTTGCTCCGCGGCCTGATCCAGGGGCTGCGGGGCCGCTGGGAGAGCCTCATGGCCTCCCCGGGCGGCGCTGCGCATGTGGCGCGGGGCGTCGCCGCCGGAGCTGCCGCCGCCATGCTGCCGGCCTTCGGCCTGCATCTCGCCGTCGCCGCCCTTCTCGCCCTGATCCTGCGCGGCAGCCTGCCGGTGGCCGGTGGCACCTGCCTTGCTCTCGGCAATCCCCTGACCCATGCCATCCTGTTGCCGGCCGAGTACGCGATCGGCCGCCTCCTGCTGCCGCCCCGGGTGGAATTCCTGCCCGCGCACGGGCCGGCCTGGCTGATGGCGGTGCTGCCGGCGGCGGAGGAGACGGTGGTGGGCGGGCTGGTCCTGGCGCTGCTCGCCGGCCTGCTGGCGGGCGGGGCGGCGTGGCGCGCGCTCGGCGGCGGGCCGCGCGGATAGCACTCCGCTCCGGGCCGCCGCCCTGACCTGGAGCATTTTCCGTTCGCCCTGGCTCACGGCAAACGCTCTGGCCATTTGTTTTTGCGAGCATCTTCACCCGATCAGGTGCTTCCACCTGATCGGGATCCGCTCTAGGGCCGCAGCAGGGACGGCGCGACGCCGTCCGGCATGATGACCACCGTGGCGGTCCGGCCGGGAATCAGCCGCACCGTCTCCGGCACCGGGTCGAGGCGGATCCGCACCGGCACGCGCTGCGCCAGCCGCACCCAGGAGAAGGTCGGGTTGACGTTGGCGACCAGCCCGCTGCCCTGCTCCCGGTCGGCGATGCCGCCGGCGATGCTCTCCACATGGCCGGTGAGCGGCGTGCCCGGCAGGCCCATGAGCGTGACCCGGGCCGGATCGCCGGGATGGATGCGGCCGAGCTTCGTCTCCTCGAAATAGCCCTGCACATGCAGGCTGTCGGCATCGACCAGGGCCAGCACCGCGGTGCCGGCCGCGACATAGGCACCGGGGCGCAGGGTGAGGTTGGTGACGGTGCCGTCGGTCGGGGCGCGGATCTCGCTGCGCTCCAGGTTCAGCCGGGCGAGGTCGCGCTGCGCCTGGGCCTCCTCCCAGGCGCCCTGGGCGGCGGCGGCGTCGGAATGCGCCTGGTCCTGCCGCTGGACGGAGACGATGCCCTCGTTCAGCCGGTCGTAGCGGCGCTCGTCGCGGCGTGCCCGCTCCAGGGTGGCGGCGCGGCTCTCCACCACCGCCTCGGCCTGGCGCAGCGCCAGCTCGAAGCGGGCCCGGTCGAGGCGGAACAGCGGCTGGCCCCGGGTGACGGTGGCGTTGTCGGCCACCAGAACCTCGGAGACGAAGCCGGAGACATCGGGGGCGATGCCGATGATGTCGGCGCGCACCCGGCCGTCCCGCGTCCAGGGTGCCTCCATGTAGTAGCGCCAGAGCTGCCAGCCCACCAATCCGGCGGCGCAGACCAGCGCCAGGGTGAGCAGGAGACGCGCCACGGAGGCGAGGCGCCCGCGGGCAAGCAGCGGCGTCATGGCAGGATGATCTCCGAGAGGGCGACCAGGCCGCCCAGGGTGATGAGGAACAGGGCGAAGTCGAAGAGCGGCGCGTGCCAGACCCAGCGGTAGACGCCGAGCGCCCGCAGCAGCCGGCGCAGCAGCACCGAGGCCGGCAGGGCCAGCAGCGCCCAGACCAGCAGGGCCGGCAGGAAGATGCCGTAGAGGTCGATCTCCGCGATCATGCGGCGAGGCTCCGCTCGGGCCCGGCCTGGGGTGGGCCGGCTTCTGGAAAGAGGGCGAGGCGGATGCCGGAGAGGGCGAGGGCGGCGCGGCGGGCGCCGCGCGCCGTCTCGGCGGCGCAGGTCAGCAGGGCGTCGTCCAGCGGCGCCAGCAG
>NZ_JBSXMU010000194.1:0-3582 GCF_054073225.1 Teichococcus aerofrigidensis | reverse complement strand
CCCCCCGGCGGGGCCCGCCCTCCCCCCCGGGCCCGCCCTCTGGCCGGCCCCGATCCTTGGCCGGGGCGGAGATGCCCCGGCTTTTTCATGCCCGGATGCCCGGGCTCAGGCGTTTCGGCGCAGCGCTTCCGGATTGATCATGGCGTCCGGGTCCGGCGCGCCGGCCAGGAAGTCGATGACATTGCGCGCCGCCGCGGTGGCCATCCGCTGCAGCCCCTGGGCGGTGCTCGCGGCGACATGCGGCGTCATCACGACATTGGGCAGGGAGAGCAGCGGGATCGGCGCCGGCATCGGCTCCACCGCCACCACGTCCAGCCCCGCGCCGCCGATCCGGCCCGAGCGCAGCGCGGCCTCCAGCGCCGCCTCGTCCACCAGCGTGCCCCGGGCGGCATTGATCAGCTGCGCGCCCGGCTTCATCGCCGCCAGGAAGCCGGCATCGACCATGCCGCGCGTCTCCGCGTTGGAAGGGCAGTGCAGGGTCACGATATCGGCCTCGGCCAGCGCGGCCGCCCGGTCCCGCGCCGGCTCGTAGCCCAGGCCGCGGATCGTATTGGCCGGGATGAAGGGGTCGTGCACCAGCACCCGGAGGCCGAAGGCGGCGCAGAGCCGCGCCACCCGCGTGCCGATCCGGCCGAAGCCCAGGATCAGCACGCTGCGGCCGGCGAGATCGAAGGTCTGCGACTGGCCGGGCACCCGCCACTCGCCGCGCCGCACCCCCGCGTTGAAGGCCACCACCTGGCGCGCCAGGGTCAGCATCAGCATCAGCGTGTGCTCGGCCACCGAGCCCGCATTGGCCTCCGGCGTCACGGAGAGCAGGACGCCGCGCGCGGTCAGCGCCGGGACATCCACATTGTCGTAGCCGACCCCGTGGCGGCAGACGAAGCGCAGCCGCGGCGCGCGGTCGAGCAGGGCCTGGTCGACCGTCAGGCCACGGACGATCATGGCCTCCGCCTCGGCCAGCTCCGCCTCCAGCGCCGCCGGAGGCAGCTCCTCCGACGTCAGGAGCAGGACGCCCGGCTCGGCGCGCAGCAGGGCCAGCCCGTCGGCGTGGATGGGATCGGGAACCAGGACCTTGCTCGGCATGGTGCTCACTGGTCCCCCCAGGGGCGGCGCCGGAACAGGTCCCGCACGACCGCCGCCTCCTGCAGCACGGCCTCGCGATACTCGGCGCCGACGAAGGGACGCAGCGGCAGGTTGAGCTCGGCTGCCTCCTTCTGGAATCCGGGGTCCGCGAGCAAGGCGCGGAAGGCCTCCACCAGCCTGGCCTCCATCTCGGCCGGCAGGCCGGGCGGGCCGACGAAGCCGCGCGCCGAGCCGCCCAGCACGTCGAAGCCCTGCTCGCGGAAGGTGGGCACCTCGGCCATGGCCGGCCAGCGCTCCGGCGCCGCCGCGCCCAGACAGCGGGTGCGGCCCTCGCGCAGCAGGGAGAGCCCCTCGCTCAGATTGTAGGAGGCGACATCCAACTGCCCGCCCAGCAGGTCGCGGATGGCGACCGCGGTGCCGTTATAGGGGGCGTGGAGGGTGCGGATCCGGGTGGCTTCCTCGAAGGCCAGCAGCAGCAGGTGATCGTCCGATCCCACGCCCGCCGCGGTGCCGACGGACACCGTCTCGGCGCCCTTCCTGGCGGCGGCGACGAGATCGTCCAGGGTCCTGAGCGGCGAATCGGCGCGCACCCAGAAGGCGCAGGGATCGTCGACCAGCTGCGCCAGATAGGTGAAGGATTCGAGCGTCCAGCGCACGGGGCGTTCGAGCGGCTTGGCGCTGAGCCCGAGGCTGGCGATGGCGCCCAGGGTCAGCCCGTCCGGCCGCGCGGCATAGATCACTTCCGTGCCGGTCTGCCCGCCGGCGCCGACGCGGTTGGTGATGACGAAACGCGCGCCCGGCAGGTGGTTCGGAAGATGCTTCGCCGCGAGACGGGCCATGATGTCGATGCCGCCGGCCGGCGGATAGGGGACGATCATCTCGATCGGCCGGGCCGCGGGCCATTCGGCGCCGCCACCGGACTGGGCGAGAGCCGGGCGGGCCAGGAGGGCGGCCGGGGCGGCGGCCAGGGCGAGCCCCGGCAGCAGCATGGTGTTCAAACCGCGACGGGTCGGCATCGGGAACGTTCCTTGGAGATCCTGTGGCCCGTGAGCGACGGGCCCGGCGCAGCCTAGACGCCGGGCCGCGGCCTGGCCATGGCGCGGGCGCGGCGCCTTCGCGCTTGCATCATGGCCCCAAGGCGCGCATATGAGCCCCGCCGGCCCGGCTTCCCGGGTTTGGTCTTGAGTCCTGGTTGCGTGAATGACCGGCCCGATCGCGGGCACCGGTCCAGGCCAGGACCCCGGGCGAGCCTCCCGGAACCTCTTCCTCCCGGTACGACCCATCCACGCGGGGCGTCCTGACCCGCAACCGGTGCGGCCGTCATGGCGCGCGCCGAAGACTGGATGTGTCCTGAATGACCGATTTCACTGCCCTTGGCCTGGCCGAACCGCTGCTGCGCGCGCTGGAGCAGGAGGGCTACACCACCCCGACCCCGATCCAGGCCCAGGCGATTCCGCTGGTGCTGGAGGGGCGCGACCTGCTGGGCATCGCCCAGACCGGCACCGGCAAGACGGCGGCCTTCGCGCTGCCCATGCTGCACCATCTGGCGGCACGCCGGGCGCAGGCGCCGCGTGGCGGCTGCCGGGCGCTGATCCTCTCGCCGACGCGTGAGCTGGCTTCGCAGATCCACGACAATATCCGTGCCTATGGCCGCTTCCTCGGCCTGTCCACCACCGTCATCTTCGGCGGTGTCGGCGCGCGGCCGCAGATCCAGGCGCTGAGCCGCGGCGTCGATATCCTGGTGGCGACGCCCGGCCGCCTGCTCGATCACGTGCAGACCGGCGCCGCCCGCCTGCAGGGTGTCGAGATCCTGGTGCTGGACGAGGCCGACCAGATGCTGGATCGCGGCTTCTGGCCGGCGATCCGCAAGCTGACCGGCCTGATGTCCTCGAAGCGGCAGACGCTGTTCTTCAGCGCCACCATGCCGGCCGAGATCGCCCGGATCGCCAACGAGCTGCTGAAGGATCCGGCCAAGGTCTCCGTGACCCCCGTGGCCTCGACGGCCGAGCGGGTCGAGCAGCGGCTGATCCATATCGACGCCGCGCAGAAGCGCGTGCTGCTCTCGGAGATGCTGCGCCAGCCGGGCATCGGCCGGGCCCTGGTCTTCGCCCGCACCAAGCATGGCGCCGACCGCGTCGCCAAGCACCTGGTGCTGGACGGCATCAACGCGCACGCCATCCATGGCGACCGCAGCCAGGGCCAGCGCGAGCGCGCCCTGGCCGAGTTCCGCACCGGCCGCGCGCCGATCCTGGTGGCGACCGATATCGCCAGCCGCGGCATCGACGTGGATGGCGTGACGCATGTCTTCCAGTTCGACCTGCCCGACACGCCGGAGGCCTATGTCCACCGCATCGGCCGTACCGCCCGCGCGGGCGCGAGCGGCGAGGCCATCGCCTTCTGCGCGCCGGACGAGATTGCGAAGCTGAAGGCGGTGGAGAAGCTGATCTCCATGAAGATCCCCGCCGAGGACCGGCGCAGCGATGCGGGCCGGGCCGAGGC
>NZ_JBSXMU010000193.1:0-3643 GCF_054073225.1 Teichococcus aerofrigidensis | reverse complement strand
GGCGAGGGCACCGGCGCCGAGCAGCGCCCAGTGCGCGGCGCCCAGCGGCGCGCCGCCCGTCTCGGCGCTGGCCAGCGTGCCGGCCGCCTCGCCGGGCAGGAAGCGCAGCGTGTCGACCGTCACCAGATCGCCGCGCGCCGGGTTGAAGCCGACCGCCGAGCGGACCAGCGCGGCGAGCCGCTCCAGCTCCTCCTTCGGACGCGGCTGCGGCTGGCCTTCCGCGTCCAGCGCGGTGTCGACCACCACGGCGACGCTGAGCCGCTTGACCGCGCCGGGCTCGCGCGTGGTCTCCTCGATCTTCGAGGAGATCTCGAAATTCACCGTCTCGCTGTTGCGCTGGTTGCTGGTGGCGCTGCGCGTGGCGGTGTTGTTGACCTGCTGGTTGGGCAGGTTCTGGCCGACCGTCACCGGCGCCTGGCCACGGCCGTCCTCGCTCGATTCCTGCTCGGTCTGGCTCTGCCGGCCGCGCTCCACCTGGCCGAGCGGGTCGAAGGTCTCGGCGCGGGCGACGACGCGGGCGCCGTCGATCTCGACGGCGGCGACGGCGCGCACCTTGCCGCGGCCGAGGATCGGCTCCAGCAGGTCGAGCACCGCCTTCTGCAGCGCCTGCTCCTGCGCCGCCCGCATCTCGCCGATGCGGCCGGCGGCGGCGCCGAGGCCGCCATCGGCGGCCAGCACCACGCCGGCGGGATCGACCACCGAGACATCCTCCTGCCGCAACCGCGGCACGGCGCCCGAGACCAGCAGCCGGATCGCCGCCGCCTGGGCGGCGCCGAGGCGCTGCCCGGCCGAGGTGGTGACGGTGACGGAGGCGGTCGGCGCCGGCGCGTCGCGCGAGAAGCTCTCGCGCTCGGGCAGCACGACATGGACGCGGGCGCTGCGCACGCCCTGCATGGCGACGATGGTGCGCGCCAGCTCGCCCTCCAGCGCGCGCAGCCGCTGCACCCGCTGCATGAAGGAGGTCATCTGCATCGGGCTCGCCTGGTCGAGCAGCTCGTAGCCGGCGCCGCCCTGGCGGGGCAGGCCCTCGGCCGCGAGCTGCATGCGCAGCCGCGCGACCTGCTCGGCGGGGACGAGGATGCTGCCATCGCCGCGCGCCTCGACCGGGATCTTCAGCTCCTCGAGGCGGGCGGCGATGCGGCCGGCATCGGCCGCCTCCAGCCCGGCATAGAGCAGGCCGTGCGGCGCCTGGGCGGAGCGGGCCACCAGAAGCACGGCCAGCAGGGCGGCCAGGCCCACGGCGACCATGGCGCCGATTTTCGCGGGGCCCAGCCGGGCCAGGCCCTGGCCCAGCCCGCTCAGATCGAAACCGGATCCGAGGGTGCGGATTTGCTGCATCGACCTTCTCTCGTCCCTTCTCGACCGGCCCGGGGCCGGCGCCGTGGCGCCGGGACGCGGAGGGCCGCGGCATCCAGTTCCTGTCTCCCGCCGGCCAGACCTTCCGCCGCGTCCGCCCACGGGCCTGACGGGGGGCGGGCAAGTTCGGCTTCCGGTGTTTTTAGCATGGCATGCGAGAACGTGTCGGTTTATATCTGCGGTCGCTCCGCTTGTCGCGCGAAAAATCAATGCCGCCAGGAGATGCCTCGCCCATGTCCGCCTCTGCCGCCGAGAATGATGCGAAAAAATCCGATAAGCCGCCGCGCCCGGCCTCAGGAGGCAAGCGGCGCGGCCGGTTGTTGCTGGTGCCTCTGCTGCTGCTGCCGGTGCTGGGTGGCGGCCTGGCCGGCGCCTGGTTCCTGATGCCGGGCGCGGCGGAGACGATGCGAAATATGGTTGTGGGCTTGGCCGCCGCGCCGGCCGCCCCGCCCCCGGCCCGCCCCGCCTTCCTCGAATTCCCCGAGATGACGCTGACCCTGCCGAATGCCGGCCGGCCGCGCCAGCTGCGGCTCAAGCTCGCCGTCGAACTCGCCGGCGATCCGGCCGAGCTGCAGCCCGAGCTGCTCAGTCCGCGCGTCTATGACGGGCTGGTGCTCTATCTGCGCACGCTGCGCGACGGCGAGACCGAGGGCGCCCTGGCCATGGACCGGCTGCGCGGCGACCTGCACCGCCGGCTGGAGCTGATGCTGGGCGCGGGCCGGGTGCGCGACGTGCTGATCACCGGCTTCGTGGTCGCCTGAGCCGTGAGCGGGAGCGCGAACACGCCGGACGGCCAGGAGCCCGCCGTCGATCCGATGGGCGATCCGATGGGCGATCCGATGGCCGATTGGGGCGCCGCCGGCATGGCCATGGGCCAGGGCGACATCGACAGCCTGTTCGGCGGCCCGGAGCCCGCGGCCGAGCCGGAGCCGCCGCGGCGCGGGCTGGAGGCGCTGGTCGGCGGCGCGGTGCGCTACGAGAAGCTGCCGATGCTGGAGATCGTCGTCGACCGGCTGGCCCGGCTGATGACCAGCTCCAGCCGCAAGTTCACCGCCGACAACGCCGATGTGGTGATCGACCGCATCCGCCCCGTGCGCGTCGGCGCCTTCCTCGACACCATCACCCTGCCGGCGCTGATCGGCGTCATCCGCATCGAGGAATGGGACGGCTACTGCCTGGCCGCGCTCGATTCGCGGCTGATCGGCTCGATCGTCGACATCCTGCTGGGCGGCCGGCGCAACGCGCTGCAGCCGATCGAGGGCCGGCCCTACACGCCGATCGAGCGCACCTTCGTCGAGAAGTTCGTCTCCATCGTGGCGCAGGACATGAGCCGCGCCTTCGAGGCCGTCTCGCCCGCCACCTTCGCGCTGGAGCGCTTCGAGATCACGCCGGGCTATGCGCTGATCACCAAGCCGACCGCGGCGGCGCTGACCTTCCGCGCCGAGATCACCATGGAGGGGCGCGGCGGCTACATCGATTTCCTGCTGCCCTATGCCGCGATCGACCCGGTGCGCGACCTGCTGAGCCAGGAGGTGCTGGGCAAGAAGCAGGGCGGCGACACCATCTGGCGCAGCCATCTGGCCGAGGAGCTGCCGCGCGCGCCGCTCGAGCTGACCGCCGTGATCGAGCGCCGCGTGCTGCCCTTCGCCGAGATCGCCGCCTGGCAGCCCGGCGCGGTGCTGGCGCTCGACCGCCGGCAGGACGAGGCCATCGAGGTGTTCTGCCAGGGGCTGATGGTCTGCCGCGCCACCATGGCCGCGCGCGACGAGCGCGTGGTGCTGCATGTCGAGGATTGCGTGATCGAGAAGGGCTGGCCGGGCGACCTCTCGCTCGCCGCGGCGGCCCAGGACGGGCGAGGAGAATCCCCATCATGACGCTGACCGAAATCCTGGATGCCTCCGGCCTGGCGGTGCTGGCCGCGCAGGGCGGCTGGATCCTGCTGCTCTACCGCCGCATGGGCCGGCTGCGCGCCGCGCTCGAGGGGGCGGGCGCGGTGGTGGCCCAGCTCGATGCCGCCTCGCGGCGGCTCGATGGCGCCTCCGGCGGCCTGGTGCAGACGGTGCGCGACGGCATCGCCGAGGTCGACAGCAAGATCACCGCCTGCCGCCGGCTGTCGCAGGAGCTGGGCTCGGCCTCGCGCCAGGCGGAGGAGGTGGCGGCGCGGCTCGACCAGGCGCTGCGGCAGAACCGCCGCCTGCAGACCGCCCGCGCCGCCGCGCCGCCGCGCGAGCTGGTCGAGCCGCTGGGCCTGGCGGAACGGCTCTCCGCCCGCCGGCACGCCCCGCCC
>NZ_JBSXMU010000192.1:0-3711 GCF_054073225.1 Teichococcus aerofrigidensis | reverse complement strand
GGGCACGCGAGGATGCACAAACACCTCACCCGGAGCATTCTCAAACGGGCTCTAACAAACCCTAGAGGCTTTCCTGCGCCGCAAGTCAGGAACTTTCGTCTGCAAGCTGGTACAGTATCACCATGCAAAAGTTATCTGGCGGCGCGGCGTCGGTGTCTATATCGGCTCGGCCAATCTAACCGACAGCGCTTGGCACAAGAATATAGAGGCCGGCTGCTTCTTTGAGGAGGATGAGATCACCGACGAGATGGCGGGCGAGCTACACACCCTCTTTGCCACGCTGAACCAGCACGCCACCCCGCTGACGCAGGAGCTCGTCGACGAAATGCGCTGGCGGGCGCGCGAGCTCCATCAGGCGCGCCCCGATGCCAAGCGCTTCTGGGCGCACTCCAGCCTCATCACCTAGCCCGGCCTCGTGCGAACGAGCCCCAAAAGCGCCGCGCAAAAGCGGCGGCAGGCCTTTTTGGAGGAATGGTACGCAACGCTGCAGCAGCTGCGCGATATCGGGGCGGCCGTCAGCCGCCCGGAGAACCGGCCGAGCTGGGTGAACAGCATTGCGCCGGCGGGCGCCCAAGCTGACCAATTCCTGCATGCCTACTACTATCAGCGCACCTTCGAAGGCGCGAAGGCCAACTATCCGGCGCACTACGAGAAGAACAAGGGACGCCACGATGCGGCACTCTCCGAGGCTATCACCTGGTGGCGTAGCCTGCCGAAGGCTCCAGGCAACGAACATCATATGCTCAACGTCACCGCGCCGTCGCTGCAGGCGGCGCTCGCCGAGCCACGCCTCGCCGCGATGACAGCAACAGACTTCCGCATCATCTGCAACGGCGTGCACGCCATTACCGATTACTCTCGGCGGGTGCGCAACAAGGCGGTCAACCTGCCGGACGACGGCACGCGCTACACCATCCCGCAGAAGCTCGACGCGCTCGCCGCGCGCGTCTGGAACGACCAAGGATCAGACGGCGGGCGGGTACGTGCCCTATTGCGCCACATCCTCTACGGCGGCCCTTCCGACCAGCTGCCGGAGCGCCTCTGGCAGGGTATCGAGGATCCGAAATGGAAGATTGAAGGTCTGGGCATTAGTGCGCTGGGTGAGCTTATCGGATGGGCCCGCCCCGACCAGTTCCCACCGAGGAACGGCCGTACCTCTAAGGCGCTCCGAGCACTTGGCTACCCTGTGACAATCCATGTCGGAGAATAGCTTGATTCATCACGTCAAAGGCGAAAGCAGAGCGAATGCCATGCTTTCGCCCTGCGCTAAGATCCATACTACGAATCAACGTTTGTCAACGCCGCCTGAATCGTCCTCAGAAGTGCCGAGGTAAAGTTCCCCAGCTTGGGTGCGGAGATCAGCCGTTGCTGGGATCGGCACCTCTGGGCTTGGGCGGTCTGCCCCGGCGCCGCGGTGGGGTCTGCACGAGGGTGCTGGCGGCAGGACGCAGGCTGTCCGGCACCAGATCCGCGTGCTGGCGCAGACGGTAGCTGGAGCCCTCGATCGACACGACCACCGCGTGGTGCAGCAGCCGGTCGAGCAGCGCGGTCGCCACCACCGGATCGCCGAACACCTCGCCCCATTCGGCAAAGCCGCGGTTGGAGGTCAGGATCATGGCGCCGCGCTCGTAGCGGGCGTTCACCAACTGGAAGAACAGGTTCCCGCTGCCGCCGCTGATCGGCAGGTAGCCAATCTCATCCACGATCAGCAGCGACGCGCGGCAGAGAAAGCGGATCCGCTCCCGCAGGGTGCCCTCCCGCTCGGCCCGGCCCAGCGCGGCGACGATGTCGGCCAGCGTCGCGAAGTAGACGCTGTGGCCGGCCCGTACCGCCTCGACGCCGAGCGCGATGGCCAGGTGGCTCTTGCCGGTGCCGGGCGGCCCGAGCAGGTGCACCACCTCGTGGTGGGCAATGAAGTCGAGCTGCGCCAGTGCCAGGATGCGATGCCGGTCCAGCGAGGGCTGGAACGAGAAGTCGAAGGTCGACAGCGTCTTGACCGTGCTGAGACGCGCCATCTGCAGCGCCGCCTTGATCCGCCGGCTCTCGCGCAGCGTCAGTTCCTCGGCCAGCAAGGCCTCGAGCGCCTCCAGGGCGCCGACCTTGCCACGCTCGATCTGGCGCATCATATGGTCGAGCATCTCCAGGGCACGCGGCATGCGCAGGCCAATCAGGTGGCGGCGCAGCCGCTCCAGGGTCGGCGGGACGGACAGCTCCTCCCTCATTTCCGCAGGCCCTGGTTGGCTAGGCGTTGTCCGACGGCGGCGTAGAACTCCAGCGGCCGGCGGGAGACCACCTCACCCGAGCGGGCTGGCAGGAGCAGCTCCTCGCGCGGTGTGGTGCTGTTGGCCGGCGGCCGCTGGCGGCGATGCCCACCGGCAATCCGCCGCTGGCCGCGCCCCTCCAGCACCGGATGGCTGGCGACCAGCCGCCCCGCCTCAAAGATCTGCACCGCATCGGCCAGCCGGTGCACCTCCACCGGGCGGCGGCGGGTGCTGTCCGGCACGCTGTAGAGGTTGCCATCCACCGAGACCATGCCGTCGCGGGTGATGCGCCGCTCCAGCCGCAGCGTCGCCTGGAAGGGGCCTGTCGGCAGCGGCTGCAGGTGCGGTTGCTCCTCGGCGAAGTGCTCGGCGACCACCCGGCGCGTGGTGGCATGCACCCGGACATTGGCAACCTCGTCCAGCCACTGCCGCAGCTGGGCATTCAGGTCGTCGAGGTCGCAGAAGCTGCGCGCCAGGAAGAAGTCCTCGCGGATGTAGCGGAACGGCCGCTCGACCTTGCCCTTGCTCTGCGGCCGGTAGGGACGGCAGGCCTTGGGCAGGAAGCCGTAGTGGCGGGCACAGGCCAGCAGGGTGCGGTTGTAGGCGATGCCCTCCGCCGCATCCTCGCCGGTGACCGCGGTGCGCATGCGGTCGTAGAGGATCTCCGCCGGCACGCCACCCATCGCCGCAAAGGCAGCCAGGTGGCAGCGCAGCACCGTCGGCAGGTCCTGGTGCAGCACAAAGCGCGCCCAAAGCCAGCGGCTGTGCCCCAGCACCAGCGAGAACAGCCAGACGATACGCACCACCCCGGGCTCACCGGTGAACTCGGTGCGGAACTGCGCGAAGTCGACCTGCGCCTGCCGGCCGGGCGACGTCTCGAACCGCTGCTCGAAGCCAGGGGCCGCCACCGGGCGGATGTCGCGCAACAGGTCGGTCAGCCGGGTGTAGCCGCCGGTGTAGCCCCGCTCGCGCAGTTCGCGGTGCAGGCGGCGGCCGGTCAGGTCTGGAAAGGCTGCCACCCGCTCCCGCAGGTAGGGCACGAACGGGTCCAGCAGCATCGTCCGCGGTGCCCGGGGTCCATAGGCCGGCGGCTCCAGGCCACGCGCGATGTGCTTGCGCACCGTCTTACGGTCGAAGCCTGTCCGCCGCGCGATGGCGGAGACCGACAGGCCCTGCAGGTCCAGGATCATGATGACGTCTCCCAGTCGGATCACCGGCGCCGCCTCCCACAGGACAGCGGCAGCATCGGCGATCGGGGCGGCCGACCGCCCCATCCAGGAGCTCAGCCGGTCAGGTCACCTGGGGAATTTTCCGTCGGCACCTCTGGGGAGTATTCACCCGGCGTCTACAGCCGCGGTGTACCAGCAGGCCCAGCGCTGGTGGGCGGCGGGGTGTTTCGAGGCGCTGGCCGAGGATCTGCGCACGGTGCTACGGCTCGCCGCGGGGAGAA
>NZ_JBSXMU010000191.1:0-3718 GCF_054073225.1 Teichococcus aerofrigidensis | reverse complement strand
GGGCAGGGGCACCGGCGCGTGCGCCAGGCCGCGCAGCGCGCCGTGCCGCAGCAGGCCGGGCAGGGTGGCCAGCATGGCGCTGCCGCGCAGGAAGGCGGCGACGCCATCGAAGCCCGGCACGCGGATGGCGATGTCGCGCTGCAGGCCCTCGGCCTCCAGGCGGCGGTCGAAATCGAGGGCCTCACCCTCGGGATGCAGCACGGTGATGTGGCGGGCGGCGAGATAGGCCTCGGCCGTCTCGGGGGGGCGCCGCGCGGCGGCGTCGTAGAAGCAGGCGTAGCGGTCGGTCAGCAGGCGCCTCTGCAGGATGTCGGTGCCGGCGGGCGGGAAGGGCGTGACGATCAGGTCGCAGCCCTGCTCGCGCAGCAGGGCCGCGCTGGGCGCGCCGGAAGGGACCACGCGCAGGCTCAGCCGCGCCACCTGCGCCTCCACCCGGGCGAAGAAGCCGGGCAGCAGCAGGTCGCGCTGGAAGCCGTTGGCGGCGATGGTGAAGCCGATCCGCGCGCTGGCCGGGGTGAAGACATCCATCCGCACCAGGCCCTGCAGGCCGTCGAGCAGGGCCTGGGCCGGCCCGGCCAGGCCGCGCGCATAGGGGGTGGCGACGATGCCGCGGCCCGATTTCACGAAGAGCGGATCGCCCAGCAGGCCGCGCAGCCGGATCAGCCCGTGGCTCGCCGCCGACTGGCTGAGGCCGAGGCGCCCGGCGGCGGCGGTGACGGAGCCTTCCTCCAGCACAGCGAGGAAGAGGCGCAACGCATGGCCATCGAGCGAGAAGGCATCGATCCTGCTCATGCATCGCATGATAAATACCCGGTTTCCTCATGCAAGGCGACGCGGCAGGCTGAGCCCGGAGAAGGCGCCGCCCCCGCCAACACGCCGGCGCCTCCGCGGGAGGACCATCCATGCCCAGCCTCGGCGACATCATCCGCCGCGACCGCTCGCTGCATCCGCCGCCCCTGACGCCGCAGTACAAGACCAGCGTGCTGCGCAGCCCGCGCCGCGCCCTGGTCTCGCTGGAGCCCGGCCCGGGCGAGAATGCCGGGCCGGTCTTCCGCGCCGATCTGCTGGCGCCGCTCGACAACGACCTGATCCGCAACCACGCCCGCGATGGCGAGGCGGTGGGCGAGCGCATCATCGTCCATGGCAGGGTGCTGGACGAGACCGGCCGGCCGGTGCCGCGCACCCTGCTGGAGGTGTGGCAGGCCAATGCCGGCGGCCGCTACCGGCACCACAACGACAGCTACCTCGCGCCGCTCGACCCGAATTTCGGCGGCGCCGGGCGCTGCATGACGGATGCCGAGGGCAACTACTTCTTCCGCACCATCCGCCCCGGCCCCTATCCCTGGCGCAACAACGGCAACGACTGGCGGCCGGCGCATATCCACGTCTCGCTCTTCGGCGAGGCCTTCCTGCAGCGCCTGGTGACGCAGCTCTATTTCGAGGGCGACCCGCTGATCCCGCTCTGCCCCATCCTCGGCACCCTGCCCGACCCGGCGGGGCGCGAGCGGCTGGTGGCGAGGCTCGACATGCAGAACTCCATCCCCTTCGACGCGCTGGCCTACCGCTTCGACATCGTGCTGCGCGGCCGGCGGCAGACCTTCTTCGAGAACCGGCCGGAGGGCCTCTGACCATGCCCGTCGAATACCTGAAGGAGACGCCCTCCCAGACCGGCGGGCCCTATGTCCATATCGGCCTGCTGCCGGTCGCCGCCGGCCTCGCCACCCGCACCCAGGAACAGCCGCATATCCTGGAGGGTGCCGGCGAGCGCATCCGCCTGACCGGCGTGGTGATGGACGGCTCCGGCCACCCGGTGCGCGATGCGTTGCTGGAGCTGTGGCAGGCGGACCGGGACGGCAGGCACAATGCCGGCGGCTTCCTCGGCTGGGGCCGCGCGGCGGCCGATCCGGCGAGCGGCGAATGGGTCTTCGAGACCATCCGGCCCGGCGTGGTGCCCTGGCGCGACGGGCGGCCGCAGGCGCCGCATGTCAGCCTGCTGATCTTCGCCCGTGGCATCAACATCCACCTGCACACGCGCCTCTACTTCCCCGAGGACGCCGCGGCGCTCGAGGCCGACCCGGTGCTGCGGAGCATCGAGCAGGCGGGACGCCGCGCCACCCTGGTCGCTGCGCGCACCGGGGCCGCCGACCTGCCGACCTACCGTCTCGTGATCCAGCTCCAGGGCGAGGCGGAGACGGTGTTCCTCGACATGTGAGGACGGCGGGAGGCCGGCGCGGACGGCGGTTTCCCGCGCCCCCTCCCGCCCGGGTGCTTGCACCGCGACCGCTTCCCTCCCACCCTGAAGGACGGGACGGAATCAGGCGGCATGCAGACGAACTTCACGGCGGAGCAACTGGCGGACCCCGACACGCGGGAGTCCAACACCATCCTGCGCACCTGCGTGCATTGTGGCTTCTGCACCGCCACCTGCCCGACCTTCGTCCTGCTGGGCGACGAGCTCGACAGCCCGCGCGGCCGCATCTACCTGATCAAGGACATGCTGGAGAGCGGCCAGCCGGCGACGGAGGCGGTGGTGCGGCACGTGGACCGCTGCCTCTCCTGCCTCTCCTGCATGACCACCTGCCCCTCGGGCGTGCACTACATGCATCTGGTGGACCATGCCCGGCGCTACATCGAGGAGACCTATACCCGGCCCTGGCCGGAGCGGCTGCTGCGGCGCGTGCTCGGCGCCACCCTGCCGTATCCGGCGCGCTTCCGCCTGGCCCTGCGGGCGGCGCGGCTGGCGCGCCCGCTGCGGGGCTGGCTGCCGGGGCGCGGCACCACCTTCGGCCGGATGCGCGCCATGCTGGAGCTGGCGCCCGAGACACTGCCGCCGGCCGATCCGGCGCCGGCCGTCCGCCGCTATCCCGCCGAGGGCGAGCGGCGCGGCCGCGTCGCGCTGCTGACCGGCTGCGCGCAGACCGTCCTGGCGCCCTCGATCAACGCCGCCACCATCCGGCTGCTGACGCGGATGGGGGTCGAGGTGGTGGTGAGCGAGGGGCAGGGCTGCTGCGGCGCGCTGAACCACCACATGGGCCAGCACGATCCGGCCATGGCCCTGGCGCGGGCCAATATCGCCGCCTGGACGCGGGAGATCGAGGGCGAGGGGCTGGACGCCATCGTGGTGAACGCCTCGGGCTGCGGCACCACGGTGAAGGACTACGGCCATATGTTCCGCGAGGAGCCGGAGCCCTGGGCGGCGCGGGCGGCCCTGGTGGCGGCCCGGGCGCGCGATGTCTCGGAAGTGCTGCTGCAGTTCGGCTACGCGCCGAGTCGCGCGGCGCCGGAGCTGACCGTGGCCTATCACGCGGCCTGCAGCCTGCAGCACGGGCAGAAGATCACCTCGGCGCCGAAGCAGTTGCTGGCGCGCGCCGGCTTCACGGTGAAGGAGCCGGCCGAGGGGCATCTCTGCTGCGGCTCGGCCGGCACCTACAACCTGATGCAGCCGGAGATCGCCGGGGCGCTGAAGGCCCGGAAGCTGGAGAATATCGGCCGCACCGGGGCGGCGGTGATCGCCAGCGGCAATATCGGCTGCCTGACGCAGCTGGGCTCGGGGCCCCTGCCGGCGATCCATACGGTGGAGTTGCTGGACTGGATGGCAGGCGGACCGGCCCCGGCGGGATTGTCTGACGGGACTGTCTGATGGGGCGGCCTGGCGGGCGCGCGGGGGCCCCCCCCGGGCCGGGGGGCGCGGGCCCCCGCCGCGCGGCCAGGGCCAGGA
>NZ_JBSXMU010000190.1:0-3800 GCF_054073225.1 Teichococcus aerofrigidensis | reverse complement strand
CCCCAGCCCACCCCCGACGCCGCGGCAACCTTTCTCGACAAGGAGCTGGCGCAGGCGGTGCTGACGCTGGCTGACCTCGGCGACACCGACCGGGCCCGCCTCTTCCTGCTGCGGCTGGAGGAGACCGCGCCGGACCCGGCCGAACAGGTTCTGGCGGCGCGGCTCGCCAACAGCATCGGCCGGCAGGACCATGCCGTCTGGGTCTCCCGCCGCGCCGGGATCGACGGGGTGATGATGCTGCCCGAGGGCTGGCCCATGCCCTACAGCCCGCCCGAAGCCGCCGGGATCGAGCCCGCCTTCGTCCACGCCGTGGCGCGGCAGGAGAGCAACTTCGACCCGGCCGCCGTCTCCTCGGCCAATGCGCGCGGGCTGATGCAACTGCTGCCCGGCACCGCGACCCTGGTGGCGCGCCAGATGGGCGTTGCGCACCAGACCGGCTGGCTGACCAGCCAGCCCGAGCACAATCTGCGCCTCGGCGCGCGCTACCTGGCGGACCAGCTCGGCCGCTTCGGCAACCTGGCCATGGCCGCCGCCGCCTACAACGCCGGCCCCCGCCGCGTCGAGGAATGGATCGCCACCTATGGCGACCCGCGCCAGCCCGGCACCGACCTGATCGACTGGATGGAGCAGATCCCCTTCTCCGAGACCCGCAACTACGCTCAGCGCGTGGTCGAGAACGCGGTGATCTACCGCGCGCTCGGCGGCCAGGGCGAGCTGGACCATCCGCTGAAGCCCTGGTTGCCCCAGGCGCCGGCCGGCGCGGCGCGCTGAGATGGGCGAGCCTGCTCCACCCTCACCGGCGCTCCCCCCGGCCGGCCTGCCCCCCGTCCTCGCTCCGGGCCTGTCGGCGGCCCCGCTGCCGCGGCTGGTCGTCAGCCTGGGCGGCATCGGCCATCTGCGCCCGGCGCCCGGCACCTGGGGCTCGGCCGCGGTGCTGCCCGCCGTGCTGCTCGGACCCGAGGCCTGCCTGATCCTGGCCGCGCTGCTGGGCCTGCTCGGCTGGTGGGTGCTGGAACGGCTGCCGGCGGCGCGGCAGGACCCCTCCTGGGTGGTGATCGACGAGGGCGCCGGACAGGCCCTGGCGCTCGCCGCCCTGCCGGCCGGCGCCGGCGCGCCCGCCATCATCCTGGCCTTCCTGCTGTTCCGCCTGTTCGACATCACCAAGCCGGGCCCGGTGGGCTGGGCCGACCGCCGCAAGGGCGCCGCGGGCGTGATGCTGGACGACATCCTGGCCGGCGCCCTGGCCGGCGCCATCATCCTCGCCCTGCGAGCCGGAGGCCTGCTGCCATGACCGAGATGCTGTTGCCCGGCACCCGCGAGCAGGCCGCCACGCTGCTGCGCGAGCTGCAGGCCCGGGGCCTCACCGTGGCCACCGCGGAGAGCTGCACCGGCGGGCTGGTGGGCGCCACGCTGACCGCCATCCCCGGCTCCTCGGCCACGCTGCTGGCCGGCTTCATCACCTATTCCAACACCGCCAAGGCGCGCATCCTGGGCGTGCCGGAGGCGATGCTGGCCGAGCACGGCGCGGTCAGCGCTCCGGTGGCCCAGGCCATGGCCGAGGGCGCGCTGCGCGGCTGCGAGGCGGATCTTGCCGTGGCCATCACCGGCATCGCCGGTCCCGGCGGCGCCAGGCCGGGCAAGCCGGTCGGGCTGGTGCATTTCGCCGCCGCCCGGCGGGACGCGCCCACCCTGCTGCGGCACGAGGTGTTCCCCGGGGACCGCGACGCGGTGCGCGCCGCCAGCGTCGTCCTGGCGCTGCGGCTGCTGGGCGCGCAGGCCGGCCTCGGCGGCGGGGCATGACGGGCCCGCGGGGACGCGGGATTAGCGCCCGGCCCCGCGGCGCGATATCCATGCCGGGACTGCCAGAGGAGAAGGGGTCAGGATGGACAAGACGCGGGAGCTGACCCTTCGCCTGCACCAGCAGGCCATCATCGCGGAGCTGGGCCTGAGCGCGCTGCGACTGGAGGGGCTGCAACCCCTGCTCGAGATGGCGGCCAGCCTGGCGGGGCGGGGGCTGAGCAGCGATTTCACCAAGGTGCTGCAATACCTGCCCGAGGAGGGGAACTTCCTGCTGCGCGCGGGTCATGGCTGGCGCGAGGGCGAGGTCGGCCGGGCGCGGATCGGCAGCGACCTGGAAAGCCCCGCCGGCTACGCCTACCGCACCGGCAAGCCGGTGATCTCGAACCACCTGGAGAACGAGACCCGCTTCCGGACGCCGCGCCTGCTGGCCGAGCACGGGGTACGGCGGGCGATCAACGTCATCATCCGCGGCAGCGGCGAGCCGTTCGGCGTGCTGGAGGTCGATGGCCGCGACCGGGAGGATTTCACCACCGACGACGTCCACTTCCTCCAGGCCCTGGCCAATACCCTGGGCGTCGCGGTGGACCGCGAGCTGTCGGGCCGCGAGATGGAGCGGCTGCACCGCCTGGCCGAGCGGCGCGCCCGCGAGGCGGAGGAGGCCCTGGCGGCGCGCGACGCCCTGCTGGCCGAGAAGGACCTGCTGATGCGGGAGATCGACCACCGGGTGAAGAACAGCCTGACCATGACCCGCTCGATGCTCTCCATCCAGGCCCGCGCCAGCACCGAGGACACCGCCCGCCAGGCGCTCGAGGAGGCGGCGCAGCGTGTCGCCACCATCGCCCGGGCGCATGACCGCCTGCACCGCAGCGCCCGCATCGGCGTGGTCGAGGTCTCGGATTACCTGGGCGAGCTCTGCGGCGAATTGCGCGCGGCCTCGGGCCTGACCGATGGCGGACGAAGCCTGCATTGCGACGTCGCCTCCCGGGACTGGCCGGCGGACGACGCGGTGCCGATCGGGCTGATCGTCACCGAGCTGGTGACCATCGCCGCGCGCGCCGGCGGGGGCGACCTTCACCTGCGCTTCGGGCCCGGCGCCCAGGGCGCGCTGAGCCTTGAGCTGCGGGACGACGGCCTGCCGCCGGATTTCGATCCCGGCTCCAGCCTGGGCGTGACGATCATCCAGAGCATGAGCCAGAAGCTGAACGGCAGTTTCGTCTGGGGCCCGGCGGCCGGCGATCCCGGCCTGATCTTCGCGCTCACCCTGCCCGGACAGCCCCTGCCCGGCGGATGAGCCCGTGCGATATCGCCGGCCATGCCGCGCTTGGCCCTGGCATCCCGCCGGGGATGCGGCTAAGAGCGCTGCGCCATGATGACCGTCCTGCTCGTCCTGCATCTCTTCGTCACCCTCGCGCTGATCGGCGTCGTGCTGCTGCAGCGCAGCGAGGGGGGCGGGCTTGGCATCGGCTCCTCGCAGGGCATGGGTTCCTTCATGAGCGGGCGCGGCACCGCCAACCTGCTGACGCGCAGCACGGCCGTGCTGGCCACGCTGTTCATGGTCCTGGCCATGGCGATGGCACTTCTCGGGCGCGGCGCGGCGCAGCGCGGCTCGATCCTGGACGTGCCGCCGCCGCCCTCGGTCACTGGCGAGCAGCCCTTGCAGCCGCGGCCGGCCGCCCCGGTGCCCGGCCAGGGGACATCTGGCCCAGGGACATCCGGCCCAGGGACGTCTAGCCCAGGGACGTCCAGTCAGGGAGCGCCGGCCGGCCTGCCCGCCGCGCCCGCCCAGCCGGCGCCACCGCCCCCCGCCGGCGTGCCGACCAACTGAGCCGCCGGCCTCCGGGCCGTGCCTCCGCCGAGACGGGCGCCCGGGAAGACCCCGCGGCGCCCACGCCGTTTTTATGAGGGCCGGCATCCGCCGCGCCCGCGCCCCCCGCGCGGGCCCCCGCGCCCCCCGCGGCCGGGGGGCCGGCCCGGCCGGGGGGGGGTTGCCGCTACGCCGG
>NZ_JBSXMU010000189.1:0-3885 GCF_054073225.1 Teichococcus aerofrigidensis | reverse complement strand
TACGGCGGCGGACCGCCGGCGGGCGGTCTCGCGGGGGCAGGCGCCAGTTGCGCCATCAGCGGAGGCGTCTCGGCGGTGGCGGCGGCGAGAGGAAGGGAAGCCGCCGGGGCCGGGGGCTCCGGAGCCGGTGTCCCGGCGGGCGGCACCTGCACATCCGGAAGGGGCGCGGGCGAGAGAGACCGCCGCACCGGCAGATTGCCATAGGAACGGTAGCGCCAGAACGGCATATGCAACATCGACGCGATTCGATCCACATCCGCGTCCTGTTTCGCGCTCATAAGCCCCTCTAACACAGCCGTTGCGGGAATGTATTGTGATGAACCCTAGGAGAGCTAGAGTTTTCGTGCGAATTTCTGGCATCATTCAACCAGACGGTGAATCCGCGGCGGCCAGCAGGACCATCACCCGCAGGATCTCCGGGTAGTACTGGTAGGGCCTTTCCGCCTTGAGCAGGGGGCCGCCGCCGGAGCCCTGCCCGGTGCGGACCGCCACGAAGCGCGTCACCGCCTGCAGGCCGGGCGGCGCCGGATAGGGCGAGACGGCATCGCTGGTCAGGTCGGCCCAGACCGGGACATGCCGGTGGGCGGGATCGGTCCAGAAGCGGGCCGCCGCGCGGCAGACCGGCTCCTCCGCCAGCCCCGCCCAGCAGAGATAGAAGGGAACCCGCAGGGCATCGTAGGAGAAGCGGGGCGGCCAGCGTCCGGGCAGGCGGAGCGCGCCGCTGCGCCGGTCGATCTGCAGCCAGTCGGGCGCCAGGTTCCAGCGGCCGAATCGCGCCTGCCGCAACAGTTCCAGCCCGTCCGCCGCCAGCCGCAGCCAGAGCGGGTCCGGCACCGCGCGGGCCAGCACGCCGAGCAGCGGGAAGGCGTAGTAGGAGGGGTTGACGATGATGCTCTCGGCTTCCTCGAAGCCGTGCAGGCCGGGCAGCAGCAGCACCCGACCGGCGACCTGCCGCACCAGCAGCCGCAGCACGTCCTGCGCCATGGCGCCGCCGGCCTCGGCATAGCGTGGCTCGGCCCAGCGCTGCGCGGCCAGCAGCAGGGCGGCGGCGGCGAAGATGTCGCCGTCCGTGGCGTTGTTGCGGTCGGCCACCGGCTGCGGCGCGCCCGGCTGGAAGCGCCAGGCCAGCAGCCGGTCGTTCGGCCGTGCCAGGGTGCGGCGCGTCCAGTCCCACAGCCGGTCGAAGCTGGCGCGGTCGTCGCAGCGCTCGGCGCAGAACATCGCCCAGCCCTGCCCCTCGGAATGCGAGATGCCCTGGTTGCCGGTGTCCACCACCCGGCCCTCGGGCCGCAGCAGCGCCTGGCGGAACTGCCCCCAGGCGGCGAGCCCTTCCGGCGGCGCCGCCGTGCCGGCGCGGGGCATCCCCGGCGTGGCCCGGGCCGGCTCCGGCAGCGCGGCCAGCGTCAGTCCACTCAGCAAATGCCGTCGTGTGGGGGTCGGGACCATGCCGGCAGGCTAGGCCGGCCGCCTTTCAAGACCATGAATCGGCGGGGGCCCGCCGCCTCAGCCCAGCTGCTTCAGCCCGGCCGCCTCAGCCCAGCAGCCAGTCGCGCAGCAGGGCGGTGCTCTCGGCCGGCCGCTCCATGGTGGGCAGGTGGCCGGCCCCCGGCAGGCGGGCCAGCCGGGCGCCCGGAATGCCCGCGGCCATCTCCTCGGCCAGCTCGGGCGGCGTCAGCACGTCCTGTTCGCCCACCGCCACCAGCGTCGGCACGCCGATGCCGGGCAGCATGGGCCGCGAATCCGGCCGGTGCAGGATGGCGAGCTGCTGGCGCAGGAAGGCGTCGCGCCCGACGCGGTCGGCCATCGCCCGCACCTCCGCGCCGAGCGGTCCGGCGACGTGGTCGGGATGCAGCAGGCTGGGCAGCAGGCGTGGCGTCACGCCCCTGAACTGGCCGGTGCGGGTCAGCGCCATCAGGCCACGCCGGCGGCGCGAGGCCTCCTCGGTGTCCGGGCGGGCCGAGGTGTCGAACAGCGCCAGCCGCGTCACCCGCTCCGGCGCCTGGCGCAGGATCTCGAAGGCGACATAGCCGCCCATCGACAGGCCGGCCAGGGCGAAGCGGGGCGGCGCGGCGGCCAGCGCCCGTGCCGCCATGCCGTGCAGCGTGTCGTCGCGCGTCAGGTCCGCCACCTGGCAGGCGGCGAGGCCGGCCAGGCCGGCGACCTGGTCGCGCCAGAGGCGCCCGTCGCAGAGCAGGCCGGGCAGCAGGAGGAGATCGTGTCGCGCGGGCATCACCCTCCTCCGCTACCCCGCCCTCCGCGCGGCCGCAAGCCGTCGAGAACCTTGCCAAGCCGGGCCGGTCGGCGCATATCCCCGTGACCATTGCCGGAGAGAGGGCTGCGCGGGCTCCGCGCGGTCGCCGGCACGCATCCCGCCGCATGTCCGGCGAAGGAACCGACTGCCCTTGAGCGATCAGCCCGATGCGGCCGCGCACCGCGTGGCCGAAGATGAGTATTCCGACGCCCTGACCACCCCGGCCCCGGTTGCCCCGGCGCCGGCGGATGCCGCCGCGCCGCACCCGGACGGGTCCGTGGCCGTGGCCGCCGCCGAGCCGCCCGACCCGGAGGATGGACCGGGAGAGGAGCCAGGGGAGACGCCGGAGGCCGGCCCGCGCGCCGTCTTCGCCGATCTCGGCCTGTCCGAGGCGCTGCTGCGCGGCGTGGCCGAGGCGGGCTATGTGCACCCGACCCCGATCCAGGAGCAGGCCATCCCGGTCGTGCTGATGGGCCGTGACGTGCTCGGCTGCGCCCAGACCGGCACCGGCAAGACCGCCAGCTTCGTGCTGCCGATGATGGACATCCTGGCCGGCTCCCGCGCCAAGGCCCGCATGCCGCGCAGCCTGATCCTGGAGCCGACGCGCGAGCTGGCGCTCCAGGTGGCCGAGAACTTCGTCAAGTACGGGCAGCACATGAAGCTGACCCATGCCCTGCTGATCGGCGGCGAGAGCATGTCCGACCAGCGCGACGTGCTCGACAAGGGCGTGGACGTGCTGATCGCGACGCCGGGCCGGCTGCTCGACCTGTTCGAGCGCGGCCGCGTCATGCTGGCCGATTGCAAGGTGCTGGTGATCGACGAGGCCGACCGCATGCTGGACATGGGGTTCATCCCCGATGTCGAGCGCATCGTCTCGCTGCTGCCGCCGCTGCGCCAGACGCTGTTCTTCTCGGCCACCATGGCGCCCGAGATCCGCAAGCTGGCCGACGCCTTCCTGCAGAACCCGAAGACCATCACCGTGTCGGCCCCCGCCTCGGTGGCGACGACCATCACCGCCGGCCTCGCCTTCGTGCAGCCGCACGACAAGCGCGAGGCGCTGCGGCGGCTGATCCGCTCGCAGGACGTGCAGAACGCCCTGATCTTCTGCAATCGCAAGCGCGATGTGGACGTGCTCTACAAGAGCCTGTCGAAGCATGGCTTCGCCGTCGGCGCGCTGCATGGCGACCTGCCGCAGTCGGTGCGCTTCGCCACGCTGGAGAAGTTCAAGGCCGGCGAGCTGCGCCTGCTGGTCTGCTCCGACGTCGCGGCGCGCGGCATCGACATCGGCGGCCTCAGCCATGTCTTCAACTTCGACGTGCCGTTCCGCGACGAGGACTATGTCCACCGCATCGGCCGCACCGGCCGGGCGGGGCGGGAGGGCCATGCCTTCACCCTCGCCACGGCGGATGACGTGAAGCTCGTCGCCGCCATCGAGGCGCTGACCGGCAAGCCGATCCCGCGCATCGAGATCGAGGGGCTGGACACCGTCTCCGCCGAGGAGCTGGCCGAGGCGGCGAGCGCGCCGCGCGGTGGCCGGGGCCGGGGCCGCAGCACCGGCAAGGGCCGCGGCGGTGACAGCCGGGCTGGCGAGGGTCGCGGCGGGGATCGCCCCCGGCGCGAGGCCGGCCGAGGCG
>NZ_JBSXMU010000188.1:0-3963 GCF_054073225.1 Teichococcus aerofrigidensis | reverse complement strand
GCGCCGCGCCCCCGATCACCGGGCCGCGCACCGAGAGCAGGTAGAAGACGATCTCGCTGCGGTTCTGGTCCACCGCCGAATCGATCGGCGTCAGGCCCAGCACGTTGCGCGCGTTGAGGTCGGCGCCGCGGGACATGGCGTCGCGTGCCGCGGCCAGGTCGCCACGGTCGATGGCATCGAACAGCGCCTCGTTGGGCCCGAGGCTCTGGCCCGGCTCGGCCGGGATCGGCGAAGGGGCGCGGCGCCCGGCCAGGCCCGGCAGGGCCGGCGGCTCGGCCCGTGGCCGGGCCGTCGGCGCATCCGGCACCATGGGGCCGTTCAGCATCTGGGCGGCGGCCGGCGCGGCGGCCAGCAGGCCGGCCAGGGGGACGACGAACGGAGCGGCGAACAGGGCGGGACGGAGGAGGGAACGGCGCATGGCGGCATCTCTAAACCATTTCCGGCGGGGATGCGATCATCCACAGCCCTGGCCACGGGCGGTGAAGCTCTCCACCCGCCCCTCGCGCAGCGCGAAGGTCAGGTCGCAGCCGACCACGGCATAGCTCGGCGGTACCGCCCAGGGCCGGCGGTAGCCCCAGGGCGGCCCGAAGCCCCAGGGCCCGTAGCCCCAGGGGTCGCCGGGGACCATGACGGTCGCGCGCTGCTCGAACTGGAGGAAGCGGCGCCCGCCCGTCTCGTAGGTGCGGACCGGCACGCCGAGCGCGGCCACCAGATCGGCCTCGCTCCGCCCGACGAAGGTCGCCATGCGCTGCTCGAAGGTCGGCCCCGTGGCGCAGCCCACGAGCGGCGCGGCCAGCAGCAGCGCGAGGAGCAGGGCACGGGCATGACGGCGCATCGGATTCGTCCTCCAGACCCTCCAGATAGGACGATCCAATCGTGGCGGCAGGGTGGCGGGCCGCGCGGCCGCGCCTTTTTCCGGCCGCTCAGCGCCCCTCGCGCCGCCAGGCGACCAGAGCGAGGCCCAGCACCAGGGGCAGGGCCAGCCAGGGCGGCAGCAGCGGCAGCGCGGCGATCCCGGTCACCCGGTGGTCCTCGTTGCGGCGGAGCCCGATCCAGGTGCCGCCCGTCGCATCCCGCCCGGCGGCGACGCGGCGCAGCTCCGGCATCCCCTCGCCCAGCCAGTGCGCGCCCCCGCCGGTGCCGCGCGCCAGCGGCAGGGCCGGCGCCGCGTCGGCGCGCAGATCGGCGATCTCCGGCGGATTGGCGGCCGAGGCGGCGGCGAAGGCACTCCGCCGCCCGTCAGCGGCCTGCCAGACGCCGGCCTGGCCGGCCGGCATCTCCAGCACCGAGCGCCCGCCCTCGGCCGGGCTGGCGAGCCGCCGCGTCACCGTGCCGTCCGGGGCGGTCACGGTGATCTCGGGCGGCGGACCCGCCTCGACGCTGCGGCGCGTGACGGTGAGCGTGCCGCCCTCGACCCGCGCGACGAGGTCCTCCTCCTCCAGCTCCGGCTCCTTCATCAGCCAGTGCGCGGCGCGGCGCAGCAGCTCGGCCTGCGGCCCGCCGCCGTCATGCCCGCGCGACCACAGCCAGATCTGGTCGGAGAGCAGCAGCGCCACGCGCCCCTCGCCCACCCGGTCCAGCTGCAGCAGCGGCGCGCCGTCGGGGCTGTCCATCACCGTCAGCCCGCTCTGCGGATCGGCGCGCAGGTGGCGGTACCAGCGGCCCCAGCGCGCCTCCTCCCCGGCCGTGTTGGCGCCGGTCAGGCCCTGGGTGACGGGATGGCGGGCCCCCGCCTCGGTGACGCGCGGGCGGAAGGCGCCCTCGGCCAGGCCGGCGGCGCCGGTCAGCGGCCGCGCCGGCAGCACCTGGCCGAGCGGCGTGGCGGCGAGGCTGGTGGCGCCGGTGAACTCCGGCCCGACCGACATCAGCAACGCCCCGCCGCCGCGCACGTAATCGGCGATGTTGCGCAGGTACATCGGCGGCAGGATGCCGCGGTTGCTGAAGCGGTCAAAGACGATCAGGTCGAAATCGCGCAGCTTCACCTGGAACAGCTCGCGCACCGGGAAGGCGATCAGCGCCAGCTCGTTCAGCGGCGTCAGGTCGTCCTTCTCCGGCGGCCGCAGGATGGTGAAATGCACGAGATCGACATTCGGGTCGGCCTTCAGCAGGCGGCGCCAGGTGCGCTCGCCCGAATGCGGCTCGCCCGAGACCAGCAGGACGCGCAGCCGGTCGCGCACCCCGTTCACGGTGACGACGGCGCGGTTGTTCAGGGTGGAAACCTCGCCCGGCCGCGCCTCGGCGGTGAGTTCCACGACGCTCGGCCCGCCGCGCTCGACCGGCAGGGTGATGCGGTGCTCCCGCCCGAGCGGCACGCTCTCGACGCGCGGCGCCGCGCCGTCGCGCCGCAGCGTCAGCCGCACCGCCCCGCCCGACGGGCCGGCGGCGGGCGCCGCCCCCAGATCCTCGACCACCAGCCGCAGCTCGACGCTGCGCCCGACGATGCCGTAGCCCGGCGCCTCGAGGACGCGGATGCGCCGGTCCACCTCGCCCGGCCGGCCGGGCAGGATCAGGTGCAGCGGCGCGGCGAAGGAGGGGCTGGCCGGAATGTCATGCGCCTGCCCGTCGGTCAGGGCGATGACGCCGGCCAGCCGCGCGCGCGGGATATCGGCCAGCGCGCGGTCGAGGGCGGTGAAGAGCCGCGTGCCCTGGCGGCCGCCCTCGGGCAGATCGACCGTGCGCAGCTCGAGGTCGGGATGGCGCGCCGCGGCCTGCTCCAGCGCGGCGCGGGCCGCGTCCAGCGCCGCGCCGCGCTCGCCGATGCGGGCGGACTCGCTGCGGTCCTGCAGCAGCAGCGCGATGTCCGGCCGGGTCTCGCGCGTCTCCTCGACCAGGCGCGGATTGGCCAGGGCGAGGCCCAGCACGGCGAAGGACAGCACCCGCCAGCCGGCGCCCCGCGCCCGCCGCCACAGGGCCGGGGCCAAGGCGAGCAGCGCCAGGAGGGTCAGCGCGGCCAGCAGCCAGGGCGGCAGGACCGGGGCGAAGTCGAGGCCGGAGATCACCTGGCGCATCGGTCAGCCCCCCGCCCGCTCAATTCCCCAGCCTTTCGAGGATGGCCGGCACATGCACCTGATCGCCCTTGTAGTTGCCGGTCAGCGCGTACATCACGAGATTGACGCCGAATCGGTAGGCCAGCGTCCGCTGCCGCGCGCCGCCGGGGATGGCGGCGTGGGGATTGCCGCCGCGCGCATCGACCGCCCAGGCCCCGGCCCAGTCATGCCCGCCGATGATCACCGGGCTGACGCTGTCATTCGCCCGGTCCTCCTCGCGCGAGACCCAGACCTGCCCACCGGCGAAGCGGCCGGGCAGTTCCGGCGGCAGGAGGTAGAAGGCACGGGTCAGCACATGCTCGGGCGAGACGGGCGCCAGGGGCGGGATGGCGAGGCCTGCGGTCAGCCGTAGCAGCGCCTCCCGCGCGCCGGGGGCGAAACCCTCGCCCGAGCCCTCGTCGCGCGTGTCGAACAGGATGATGCCGCCGCCGCGCATGTAGTCGTTCAGCGCCGCCACGGCGGCGGAATCGGGCAGCGGCGTCTCGGCCGTGACGGCCCAGTAGAGCAGCGGCAGGGGCGAGAGGTCGTCCTGCCCCGGGCGCACCGCCGCCGGCTCGCCGAGCGCCGTCGCGGTGCGGCGGTTGACGTAGTCCGACAGGCCGGCGAGGCCCTGCCGCACCGTCTCGTCCAGCGCCGGATCGCCGGTCAGGACATGGCCGATGCGGGTGACCAGGGCAAGATCCTGCGCAGCGCTCCCCCGCGCCATCCCATCCTGCGCCAGGGCGCCGGGCGCCGCGGGAAGGGCGAGCGCCAGCAGCAGCGCCGCCAGCCGGGCCGGCCGGCCGAGCAGACCCCGCTGGACCAGCGAGATCAGCAGGTCGGCAGCCAGCAGCAGCAGGGCGAGCGCCAGCAGCCAGGGGCCGAGGTCGCGCTCCGCCGGCACGCCGCCGATCGCCAGCAGGGCGGTGCCGGGCGG
>NZ_JBSXMU010000187.1:0-3964 GCF_054073225.1 Teichococcus aerofrigidensis | reverse complement strand
TGGCAGGGCCTGGTCATCCCGGCCGGGGTGCGCGATCCGGCGGCGCTGCGCCAGGCGCTGACGGCGCTCGGCGAACCGGCGATCCTGTTCATCGACGTCAAGGCGGAGACCACGGGGCTGGTGCTGGCCGCCAGCCGCGAGGCGCTGTTCTGGGCGGCCGCCGGCGCGCTCGGCGTGCTGGCCCTGCTGGCCCTCGGGCTGCGCGGCGGCGGGCCGCTCGCGGCGCTGCGCCGTGGCGCCCCGATCCTGGCCGCCCTGCTGGTGACCCTGGCGGCCCTCGCCCTGCTGGACCAGCGGCTGACACCCTTCCATCTCGCGGCGCTGCTGTTGTCGGCGGGGGTGGGGATCGACTATGCGCTGTTCCTGGCCCGGCCGGCACGGGACCCGGCGGAGGCGCGGCGCGGCCTGGAGGCGGTGCTGACCTGCGCCGTCACCACGCTGCTCACCTTTGGCCTGCTGGCCCTCTGCGCCACGCCGGTGCTGCGCGGCATCGGGCTGACGGTGGCGATCGGCGTGACCGCCGCCTTCCTGCTCTCCCTGGCCCTGGCGCCTCGCCCGGCGCGCTGAACTGCCCGCGATCCCATATCTGCCCGCAATCCCATATCTGACGGTGTGATGCTGGACCGAACGACCACCTCCCGCCCCGATCCGGGCTTCGCGCCCCTGGCCATCACCGCCTTCTCGGCGGTCAGCGCCATGGGCCGTGGCCTCGCCGCCACCCGGGCGGCCCTGCTGGAGCGGCAGGGGGGACTGCGGCCGGCGCAGGACCCGGAGGATGCCGGCCTGCCGGACGGAATCTGGGTCGGCCGGGTGCCGGGCCTCGATCTGGTCGCCCTGCCGGCCGATCTCGCGCGCTACGACTGCCGCAACAACCGCCTGGCCGAGATGGCGCTGCAGGCGGACGGCTTCGCCGCGGCCGGGGCGGCGGCACGGGCGCGGCACGGGGCGGCGCGTGTCGCCGTGGTGCTCGGCACCAGCACCGCCGGCATCGCCCAGACCGAGGCGGCCTACCGCCGCCGCGCCGGCGGCGCCCTGCCGGCGGATTTCGACTTCGGCGGCACGCACGACCTCTACGCCCTGCCGCGCTACCTCCGCGCCCGGCTCGGCCTGCGGGGCCCGGCGCTCACCGTCTCCACCGCCTGCACCTCGGGCGCGCGCAGCCTGCTGGAGGCGGCGGCCCTGCTGCGCGCGGACGTGGCCGACGCGGTGGTGGCGGGTGGCGTCGACACCCTCTGCCGCATGACGCTGCAGGGCTTCAACGCCCTCTCCCTGCTGGCGCGCGGCCCTTGCCGCCCCTGCGCCGCCGACCGCGACGGCATCACCATCGGCGAGGCCGCGGGGCTGCTGCTGCTGGAACGCGCCCCGGCGCCCGGTACCCTGGCCCTGCTCGGTGCCGGGGCCAGCAGCGACGGCCACCACATGTCCTCGCCGCAGCCCGAGGGGCTGGGTGCCCAGGCCGCCATGCACGCCGCGCTGGCCACCGCCGGCCTGCCACCGGCGGCGGTGGACTACATCAACCTGCACGGCACCGGCACCCGCGCCAACGACGCCATGGAGGACCGCGCGGTGGCCGCCCTGTTCGGCTCCACCGTGCCCTGCTCCTCCACCAAGGGCTGGAGCGGCCATACCCTCGGCGCCTCGGGCGCGCTGGAGGCGGTGGTATCCCTGCTCTGCATCGAGGAGGGGCTGATCCCCGGCTGTCTCGGCGTGGCGGCGGTGGACCCCGGCTTCCGCGCCGATGTCGTGTCGGACAACCGGCGGCGGCCGGTCGGGCGCGTTCTCAGCAACTCCTTCGGCTTCGGCGGCAGCAATTGCAGCCTGCTGCTCGGGCGAGCCGCCTGATGCCGCGCTGCTGGATCGAGGGGGCGGCCGTGCTCGGCCCCGGCCTGCCGGGATGGCCGGCGAGCCGGGCCATCCTGACGGGCGAGGCGCCCTGGCTGGAAGCGCCGACCCTGGTGCCGCCGCCCGCCCTGCTGGCCGCCACCGAGCGGCGGCGCGCCAGCCTGGTGGTGCGGCTCGCCCTGGCGGCGGCGGCGGAGGCGATCGCCGCGGCCGGGCGGGAGGCGGCGGCGCTGGACAGCCTCTTCGCCAGCTCGAACGGCGATGGCGGTGTGGTGGGCGCCATCCTGGAGGCGCTCGCCACGCCGGGCGGCGATGTCTCGCCGACGCAGTTCCACAACTCCGTGCACAATGCGGCGGCCGGCTACTGGAGCATCGGCGCCGGGGCACGGCTCGGCTCGGTCAGCATCGGCTGCCATGACGACACCTGGCCGGCCGGGCTGCTGCAGGGGGTGGCGCAGGTCGCCGCATGGGGCCGGCCGCTGCTCCTCTGCGGCTATGACGCGCCGCTGCCGGAGCCCCTGGCCGCCGTCCGCCCCACCGCCATCCCCTTCGCCACCGCCCTGGTCCTGGCGCCGGAGCCCGGGCCGCGCAGCCTGGCCGCCATCGAGGTGGCGCATGGCGGGCCGCTGCCGCCGGAGGTCCAGCCCGGGCCGTTGCGCCGCGCGCTGGAAGGCGCCAACCCGATCGCGCGCGCGCTGCCCCTGCTGGAGGCGCTGGCGGCGGGCCGCCCGGCGCGGATCGGCTGGCCGCTGCTGGACGGGCTGGCCATCACCCTGCGCCTGGAGCCCTGCCATGCGGCGTGACGCCATCCTGGCCCTGGTGCCGCACCAGGGCGCCATGTGCCTGCTCGACCGCGTGGAGAGCTGGACGGCGGACCGCATCCTCTGCCGCGCCGCCTCGCACCGGGCGGCGGACCATCCGCTGCGGCGGGGCGGCCTGCTGCCGGCGGTGTGCGGTGTCGAATACGCGCTGCAGGCCATGGCCCTGCACGGCGCGTTGAGCGGGGATTCGGAAGGCGGGGCACGGGCCAGCCGGCCGGGCTACCTGGCCAGCCTGCGCGGCCTCGACCTGGCGGTGGACCGGCTGGACGACATCGCCGGCGACCTCGCCATCGAGGCGGTCGCCCTGGCGCGCGAGGCGCGCGGCTTCACCTATGCCTTCAGCATCGCCGAAGGGGGCCGGACCCTGCTCGCCGGCCAGGCCACGGTCATCCTGCCGCCGGAGGCCGGGGCGTGAGGCGGGCTCTCGTCACCGGGGCGGGCAGCCCGCTCGGCGCCGCCATTGCCCGCCGCCTCGCCGGGGAGGGGCTGCACCTGCTGCTGCATGCCCATGCGAACCGGGCCGGGGTGGCGGCGCTGGCGGCGGAGATCATGGCCTCGGGCGGCGCGGCCGAGGCGCTGGCCTTCGACCTCACCGATGCCGCCGCGACGGCCGGCGCCCTGGCGGCGGTGCTGGAGAGCGGGCCGGTGCAGGTGCTGGTGCACAATGCCGGCACCCATGCCGACGCGCCCATGGCCGGGATGAGCGCGGCGCAGTGGCACGGCGTCATCGACGTCTCGCTGAACGGCTTCTTCCATGCGGCGCAGCCGCTGCTGCTGCCGATGATCGGCACGCGCTGGGGTAGGATCGTGGCCATCAGCTCGGTCTCGGCGATCATGGGCAACCGGGGGCAGGCGAACTACGCGGCGGCCAAGGCGGGGCTCGGCGGCGCCGTTCGGTCGCTGGCGCTGGAATGCGCGCCGCGCGGCGTCACGGTGAACGCGGTGGCGCCGGGCCTGATCGAGAGCCCGGCGGTGGCGGCGGCGATGACGCCCGAGCAGGTGCGCGCCCTGGTGCCGGCCCGGCGCGCCGGCAGGCCGGAGGAGGTGGCCGAGCTGGTCGCCTTCCTGGCCTCCGACCGCGCCGCCTACATCACCGGCCAGACCATCTCGATCAATGGCGGGCTGGCCTAGGGAGAGATTCCCTGCAACTTGTTGGTTGTGCCGGATTGACACCGCGTCGCTGCATCGCCCGGGCGTATAGCCCTGGCTTCGGCACGCGGATCTTCCCTCGGTGATCGCGCTCGTGGCCACCATCGTTCCGGGCAGCCTGCCGGGATCGTTCCGAATCAGGCGGGGGGGGG
>NZ_JBSXMU010000186.1:0-3969 GCF_054073225.1 Teichococcus aerofrigidensis | reverse complement strand
CGCGCAAGGCGTCGGCCAAGCCCGCCGCCAAGGCGCCCGCGCGGAAGACCGCCGCGACGACCCGCGCCCCTGCCCGCAAGACGGCGACGCGCGCCGCCGCCACGCCGCGGAAGGCCGCGCCGGCCAAGCGGACCACGACCCGCGCGACGACGAAGACCGCGGCGAAGACGAGCACGCGCACCACCACCCGGACGGCGGCGGCCCGCAAGGCCCCGGCGAAGACGACGACCGCCCGGAAGGCTCCGGCGGCCACTGCGCGCAAGGCGGCGCCGAAGAGCGGCGGAACCGCGCGCACCGCCTCGGCGCGCAAGACCGCGGCCCAGCCGGCGTCGACCAGCCGCAAGGTCGCGCCCGTGAAGCGGCCCGCGACGCGCAAGGTGGCGGCGCAGGACTCGCCGACGGCCGCCGCGCGGTCTGATGCCGCCAGGCGTGGCGCGGAGACGCGGGCGCGCAAGAAGGCCGAGGCGGCCGCCCTGGCCGCCGCCGCGCCCGAGGCGCCTCCGGCGCCCGAGCCGGTGCCGGACATGCCGGCGCCGCAGGTGGTGGACGGCTCCGCGGCCGAGTAGTTCGGCAGGCGATGCCGTGAAGGACAAGGCCGCCGCGAGGCGGCCTTTTTCATTCCGGCGGCTTTGCGGCATCTGGCGTCCGGCCTACCTTGCGCCGGGCCGCTGGGGCCGCCGCGCGAAGGGAACGCCATGACCGATAACATCCGCCGCATCCTGTATCTGAGCCATGCGCCGGAGGCCGTTTATGCCATGTGGCGCGCCCGGCTGCCGGAAGGCTGCGAACTGATCACCCTCTCGGCGAACGACGATGCCGAGCGGCTGGAGAAGCTGCCCCTGGCGGATGTGGTGATCGTGGCGCCCGCCGTGCTGCGGCCGGAGTGGGTGGAGAAGGCGCCACGGCTGAAGCTGGTCCAGCATCAGGGTGTCGGCTGGCAGGGCGAGACGCCGATCCCGCAGCTCCGCGAACGCGGCATCCGGCTGGCGATCAATCCCTCCGGCACCGCCGAGGTGGTCAGCGAGCACGCCCTGGCGCTGATGCTGGCCTGCCTGCGGCACATCCCGCGCACGGACGCGGCGATGCGGCGCGGCGACTGGCTGGGCACCGCGCTGCGGCCGGTGTCGCGCAACCTGCGCGGCCGTACCGTCGGCATCGTCGGCATGGGGCGCATCGGCTCGGCGGTGGCGGCGCTGCTGCAGCCCTTCCGCGTCCGTGGCCTCTACGTCGATCCCTATGAGAAGCTGCCGGAGGGGCTCGAGCTGGCGCTGAACTTCCGCCGCGTCGAGATGGAGGAGCTGCTGCGGGAAGCGGAGGTCGTCACCCTGCATCTGCCGGCCACGGCGGAGACGCATCACCTGTTCAATGACGCCGCGTTCCAGGCCATGCGGCGCGACGCGGTACTGGTGAACTGCGCGCGCGGCGCCGTGGTGGACGAGGCCGCGCTGGCCCGCGCCCTGTCCGGCGGGCTGATCCGTGCCGCCGGCGTCGATGTCTTCGAGCCGGAGCCGCCGCGCCCGGACAATCCGCTGCTCGGCCTCGAGAACGTCGTGCTCACACCGCATGTCGCCGCCGGCACGCTGGACGCCATGCAGGCCAAGGTGGACGGGGCCATGGCCAATATCGCCCGCTTCGTGCGGGGCGAGGCGCTGCAGGACGAGATCGACCTCGGCGCCACCGGCTGAGCGAGCCGGGGGCCGTGCGGATCAAGGTCCTCGTCAATGCCGGCGGGGGGTCCGTGCGGGGTCGGGAACTGCGCGCCGAGATCGCCGCCGTCTTCGCCGCCCATGGTGTCGCCGCCGATGTCGAGCAGCTCGGCGGCGATGCTCTCGCCGCTGCCGCGCGCGCGGCGCTGGCGGAGGGGTATGAGGCGGTGGTGGCCGGCGGCGGCGACGGGACCGTCAGCGCCGTGGCCGGCGTGCTGGCGGGGGGCGAGGTTCCGCTCGGCGTGCTGCCGCTCGGCACGCTCAACCACTTCGCGCGCGACCTCGGCCTGCCGGCGGACTGGCGGCAGGCGGCCGCGCAGCTCGCCCGCGGCCAGGTGCGACGGATCGACGTGGCCGAGGTGAACGGCCGCGTCTTCATCAACAATTCCTCGGTCGGCCTCTATGCCGACATGGTGTCGGAGCGGGACCGCGAGCGGCGGCGGCGCGGCTGGCGCAAGGGGCCGGCCATGCTGCTGGCCTGTCTGCGCATCCTGCGCCGCTTCGGCCTGCGGCGGCTGACGGTGCGGGCCGCGGGCCGCCGCGAGCGGGTGAAGACGCCGCTCGTCTTCATTGGCAACAACGACTACGAAACCAGCCTGCCCCGCCCCGGACGCCGCGTGGCGCTGGATCGCGGCCATCTCTGCCTCTGCGTCACGCGGCACGGCAGCCGGCTGTCCCTGCTGCGGCTGGCGCTGCGCGCGGCCTTCGGCCGGCTGCGCGAGGAGCGGGACTTCGAGATGCGCGCGGTGGAGACGGCGGAGATCCACGCTCGCGCGCCGCTGCTGCGTGTGTCGCTGGATGGCGAGGTGGCGATGCTGCGCACGCCGCTGCGCTACCGCATCCGGCCGGGCGCCCTGCGGGTCCTGGCGGCTGATCCGCCACCGGCCTGAGGCGTCAGGCGAAGGCTTTCAGGAACAGGTCCCGCGCGCCGGACTGGCCCGGGGCCAGCGCCAGCCACGGCCCGTCCGGCTCGGCCCGCGTCCAGGGCAGCCCGGCCTCGATCTGAGGCCCGACGCGCAGGCTGTCGATGCCGAGCCGCCGCAGCACCGCCTCCGCGGTGTCCTCTCCCGACACCAGCAGCCGGCCCACGCCCCGCGCCACCAGCAATGCCGCGATGCGCGCCAGCGCCTCCCCGACCAGAGCGTCCGCCGCCTCCTGCCCCAGCCTCGCCCGCAGCGCCGCGACCTTCCCGGCCGGGGCGGAGGTGGCGATGACGACGGGCCGCTCCTCCGAGAGCCTGTCCCGCATCCAGCTCTCGGCCTCGGCGGCGAGGGCGGCGGCGTCCGGCATCGCCAGCACATCCAGCTCCAGCACCGGAAGATGCAGCCGGGCGAGGCCGACCTGCGCCAGCGCCGCGCGGGAGCAGGAGCCGGCGAGCACCGCCATGGCGCCGCGCGGCGGCGGCAGGGCCCCGGCGTCCGGCCGGTCGGGCAACAGGCCGCCGGCGCGGAAATTCTCCGGCAGGCCCATGGCGAGCCCGGTGCTTCCCACGATCAGCGCGTGGTCGGCGCAGGCGGCGCCGAGATCGCGCAGATGCGCCTCGGTCAGCGCATCGGCGACGGCGTAGCGGCGCCCACCCTCGCGCATCTGCGTGATGGCGCGCCGGATGGCGGGCGGACCCTGCTCGACCACCGCGAAGGGCAACAGGCCGACGCCACCCTCCGTCTGCCGCGACAGCAGGCGCGGCAGGTTGGCGTCCCGCATGGGTGTCCGCGGATGATGCGCCATGCCGCTCTCGCTGAGCAGCGCGCCGCCGAGGAAGAGATGGCCCTGGAAGACGCTGCCGCCCTGGGCGGGGAAGGCGGGGCAGACGACGGCGAAGCCGGATTGCAGCCGCCGCAGCAGCGCATCCGCCACCGGCCCGATATTGCCCGCCTCGGTGCTGTCGAAGGCGAGGCCGCAGCGGAGGAAGATCTGCCGCGCCCCGCCGGCCAGCAGGGCCTCGCAGGCCGCCAGGCTGGCGGCCACCGCGTCGGCCGCCGGCGCCGTGCGCGACCGCAGCGCGATGACGGCGGCATCCGCCTCCGGCAGGGGGCCGTGCGGCACGCCGATCCGCTGCACGGTGGTCATGCCCTGGGCCACCAGCATGGCGGCCAGATCGGTCGCGCCCGTGAGGTCATCCGCGATGCAGCCGAGCAGCGGCATGGGTCGGTCCTTCCTCGATGCTCTATGCAGGGCCCTGGACGGACGGCAGGGCCAGCAGGTCGCGATGGCCGATCCGCGCGGACAGGCGCCCACGCCCGGCCTGGGCGAGGCGCGCCGC
>NZ_JBSXMU010000185.1:0-3991 GCF_054073225.1 Teichococcus aerofrigidensis | reverse complement strand
GCCGGCCGCTCAGCCCGCCCCAGCGGGACGGGCTGGAGGCGTTGCGGCGGGAGATCGCCGCCCTGCTGGAGGCCTAGGGCGGCCTGACAGGGTCCTGGCGCCTAGCCCTGGAGCCTATAGGCCATGGGGCCCGGCCTCGGCGCCGAGGTGCGCCGGTGCCCCTTCTGACGTCAGAACGCCGACCGAGCCGTCGCGACGGAAGAGCGCGCCCTGGCCGGCCAGCACCGCCTGCACCTTGCCCAGGGTGCGGCTGGTGACATTGCCCGCCCCCTCGATCCGGCTCAGCGTATTGACCGAGACGCCCGCCGCCGCGGCCAGCTCGCGCAGGGAGAGGCCCAGCGCGGCGCGGGCCATGCGGCATTGCGCGGCCGAGATCAGCATGTCGCGTCCTTTCAGCGGCCCGGCGTCAGGTCGATGTCGATCTCGCGCAGCTCCAGCTTCGGCGAGGTGCCGATCTTGACCCGCACCTGGCCGCCGCGCGCCAGCTTGCGGATCTCCCGCAGGCAGGCCTCCTGCAGGCGCTGGGTGATGTCCTCCCCCAGCACCGCGACGCGATCGGCGCCGACCTGCCGGCGCAGCCGCGCCGCAGCGAGATGCGCCGTGCTCCGGCGGCGCTGGATCAGGGCGATCAGGGGCATGGCTTTCCTTTCAGGAGATCAGGCGAAGCGGAACAGGCGGCGCAGGAAGCTCCGCTGCTCGGCGACGGCCAGGGTGGCGCTGATGACGGCGGCGCTCGGCACCCGCACCGGCTGGCGCACCTCGCCCAGGAAGCGGGACACCGCCTCGCGATAGGCCTGGCCGGCATCGGTCGCGGCGTCCATGCTGGCCGGCAGTCCGGAATTCGAGGCCTTCAGCACCGCCCGGCTCTCCGGGATGACACCGAGCAGATCGGCCGAGAGGATGTCCTGGATGTCGTGCAGCGGCAGCATCTCGCCCGCCCGCACACGCTCGGCGTCGAAGCGGGTGACCAGCAGATGCTCTCGCACCGGCTCCTGTCCCGTCTCGGCGCGCCGAGACTTGGCGGCGATGAAGCCGAGGATGCGGTCGGCGTCGCGGATCGAGCTGACCTCGGGATTGCAGACCACCAGCGCGTGGTCGGCGTGGTAGAGCGCCATCATGGCGCCGTGCTCGATCCCGGCCGGGCTGTCGCAGAGGATGTAGTCGAACTCGCGCTTGAGCTCCTCCATGACGCGGCTGACGCCGTCGGGGGTGAGGGCGTCCTTCTCCTGCGTCTGCGAGGTGGCGAGGACGAAGAGGTTGTCGATCCGCTTGTCCTTGATCAACGCCTGCTGCAGCTTGGCCTGGCCGCTCGCCACGTGCAGGAAGTCGTAGACCACCCGCTTCTCGATGCCGAGCACCAGGTCGAGGTTGCGCAGGCCGACGTCGAAATCGACCAGGCAGACACGCTTGCCGCGCAAGGCCAGGGCGGCGCCGAAGGCGGCGGTGGTGGTCGTCTTGCCGACGCCCCCCTTGCCGGAGGTCACGGTGATCACGGTCGCGGACATTCGGGTTCTCCCTGTTGTCGGTGCGAGGGGTCGGAGGTCAGGGCAGGGGCGAGAAACGCAGCCAGCCCTCGCTGATGCGGAGCTGGGCCGGACGCTTCAGCCATTCGGGCGGAATCTCCTCGGCGCCCAGCCAGAGGCCGGCGATGGCGAGGCGCTCGGGGTCCATGATTTTCGCAAAGATGCGGGCCTGCGTGTCATCGCCCAGGCCGGCGCTGGCCGAGCCGCGCAGCGCGCCATAGACGTGGATGCAGCCATCGGCCAGCAGCTGCGCCCCGGGCGAGACCGAGTGCAGCACGATCAGATCCGCCTCGGCGGCGTAGATCGTCTGGCCCGAGCGCACCGGTTCGCCAATGATCAGGGCCGGGCGGCGGGTGCAGGGGGCGGCGAGGTCCTGGCCGGGCTCCGCCTCGAGCATGCGGCCGAGGCCGGCGGCCAGGGCGGCGCGCTCGATCTCCGGCCAGCGGGCCTGGAAGGCGGCGGGGACCAGGCCGGTGCGGCGCACCGCCTCGATCATCCCGGGCAGGCGGGCGGCGGCGGCGGCGGGCAGGGCGGTCAGGTCGAGCAGGACCGGGGCATGGCGGAAGAAGCCCGCCGAGCGGGACAGCCGCTCCTGCAACGCCGTCTCCAGGGCCGTTTCCGGCAGATCCGCCAGCTCCAGCGTCAGCAGGGGCTGGGCGCGGCCACGCAGTGTCAGGGGGGGCTGCGTGGCCGCGGCCCGGGTGGTTTCATACCTCATCACGCCTGCCTTCTGCCGGCGCTTCACCCGGTAAGTTTCGCATTCTGCCGGGTAAGCTGAGCCCGCCTCTTGCGGGCCTGGTCTGCATAGACCGTTTTTCGCATAGAGCGCAAGAGATTTCGCGCCGTCGCCCCGCCCGTCCCCTTGCCCGCCGGCGGGATGGCAGGCTCTCCCCGTCAGGCCGTCAGGCCGTCAGGTCCGGCGTCGCCCGGCTCGGTACCGCCTGGGACGCGGCCAGCAGGCGCTCGGCCAGGACCGGCGATATGGCGGTGCAGCCTGCCGCGTCCTGCAGGGCATAGCCGCCTTCCGCGAGGATGGTGAGGCGCCGGCGCTGGTCCGGCAGGGCAATCTCCAGGTCATGCTCCAGCCAGTCGGCCGGGGCGGTCCTGTCCGCCGCCGGGCCCCACAGCCGGCGGGCGGCCTCCAGCACGGATTCGAGGCTGGCGGCCCGGGCCTGGGAAGGCGCTCCGGCCCGGGCCGCCGTGTGCAGGCTCAGGCGCCAGGACAGGTCGGGCGCCCCGCCGCGCTCCAGTTCCAGCCGCCAGCCGTCCTGGCTGGCGGCCCCGCGGGCCGGCGTGCCCCGGGCGAGGCGCAGCGTCGCGCGGCGCCGCAGGGTCAGCGCGTCGGGCGCCAGTTGCAGGCCGAGGGAGAGCAACCCCGCCCGGTGCCGGCGGCGGCGCCGGGACCGCAGCAGGGGAAGCGGCGCCAGGGCCAGGCTGGCGAGGAGCCAGTAGGCGAGGGCGGGGGGCGGGGCGAGCCAGGCTGGCGGGCCTGCCATCGGCAGGCAGGCGGCGCCGCCAAGGGCCGCGCAGGCCAGCAGCGCCGGCAGGAGCGGTCGGGGGAGGGATGGCATGGCCTTCTCCATGATCGGGGCCTCAGTGTCTTCATCGCACAGAAATTTTTCGCAAATTTCTCCGGAAATCTCCCGCGACCCTGGCGCGGCGCCGGTAGGGCTCCCGTATGGCAGCACCGCTGCGGCCGGGTTGCGACGTTATGCGAAAAATACTTGATAAACCGCGCGAAATCCTACAGATTTGTCTCACCGACCCCTCCCAGAAGGACACCGCAGCATGCCGATCCAGCTTGTCGACCCCTCGCCCGAGCAGCTCGCCGAAACCATGCTGAGCCGGGCCGCGGCGCTGGGTCGCCGGGACGGGCTGTGCGGCCCGGCGCAGGACGCGGCCGCCATGGCGTTGGGCGAGGGGATCGGGCTGGATCTGCTGGCGCGCCGCGCGCCGCAGGACTGGCTGGTCGTGCCGGGGCAGCGGGCGCTGCTGATGGCGGCGCTGCGCCAGTGCTACAGGGCCGGCCGGGCGCATGGCGCCGAGGTCCGGCGGGAGAACGATGCCCGGCGCGCCACCCGGTCCTGAGCGGCCGGGGTCGCGCGAAAAAACACAGCTCGGCCGGGGAAGGCGCCGCCGGCGCCCTCCGGAGTGGACCGGCGCCCGTCAGCCCTGGCCGTAGGCGCGCCGCGCCGCGGCGGCGTCCTCGCGCAGCGCCTGGACGATCCCGGCGGGCAGGTCCCGGGCCTCCGCGCCGCGCTGCGCGCCGGCCTTGTTCATGCGGCTGAACACCTCGACCAGCGTGGACAGCATCGCCTGCTCCTGGTCGTGCGCCACCCGGGCCGGGCGGCCGCTGCCCCACCAGAAGGGATCCGCCTCGGCCGCCGCGGCGGCGGGGGGGGGGGCGGGCCGGGGGGGGGGGGGGGGGGCCCGGCGGGGGGGGGGGGGGGGGGGGGCGGGGGGGGGGG
>NZ_JBSXMU010000184.1:0-4084 GCF_054073225.1 Teichococcus aerofrigidensis | reverse complement strand
GGGCCTATCGCGACCGCATCGCCGCGCTCGAGGCCGCGCCGGCGCCGCCGGTGGGAGCCTGCCGCGCCGAGCGCGGGGCCGCCGCCGCCCGGGAGCTGGTGCGGCGCTGCATCCAGGTCTCGCCCGCCACGCGCCCGCCCTGCCACGACTCCAATCCCTGCGCCATGATCGAGGATGAGATCGCGCGCGGCTGCGGCTTCCTGCCCACGCCGCGGCCGGCCTTCTGCCCGCGCTGAGCCGCCCCGCCTCAGGCCAGCGCGAGCGGCACCAGCACCGTCTCGCCGCAGCCGGGCGCGCGGAAGGCGCTCTCGGGGATTCCCATCGCGGCGCGCGCCGCGGCCAGCCGCCGCTCGGGTTCGTCGATCGGCTCCCGCGTCAGCTGGAAGGTGCCGAAATGCATCGCCAGCGCCCGCCGGGCGCGGAGGTCGCGGAAGGCCCGCACCGCCTCCTCCGGGTCGATATGCACGACGTCCATGAACCAGCGCGGCTCGTAGGCGCCGATCGGGATCAGGGCGAGGTCGAAGGGGCCGAGGCGGCGGCCGATCTCGGCGAAATGCGCGCCCCAGCCGGAATCGCCCATGAAGTAGAGCCGGCCGCCGGCTGCCGTCTCCAGGGCGAAGCCGCCCCAGAGCGTCCGGGCCCGGTCGTGCAGCCCGCGCGCGGCGAAGTGCCGGGCCGGGGTGAAGCGCGCGCCGACGCCGCCGGGCAGGGGCGCCGCCTGCCACCAGTCCAGCTCCACCACGTCGCGCAGGCCGTGCCGGCGCAGGAGCCCGGCATTGCCGAGCCCGGTCAGGATGCGCGGCGTGTCGCGGCGCTGCAGGCGCTTCAGCGTCGGGATGTCGCAATGGTCGTAGTGGTTGTGGCTGAGCAGGACGGCATCGATGCGCGGGAGTGCCTCGAAGGCGAGGCCGGGCGGCCGCACCCGCTTCGGCCCGAGGAAGGGCAGCGGGCTGCAACGCTCGCTCCAGATCGGGTCGGTGATCAGCGTCGGTCCGCCATGCAGGCGGATCAGGAAGCTGGCATGGCCGAGGAAGGTCACCGCCGCATGGCCGGGCGGCGGCGGCTCCGGCGGCGCGAAGGCCGGGCCGGGCGCGGGGCGCGCCCAGCGCGGCGCGCGGGCCTCGCGCATCAGCCGCCAGAGGGCGCGGAAGCTCTGCCCGGCCACGGAGCCGTCGGGGTTGAGGAAGGCCCGCCCCTTCCGCGACGCGCCCCGGGCGCCTTCGAGGTCCGGTGCCGTCACGCCGGGATGGCGACGCCGAGCCGGCCGGCCAGGTCCAGGATGAACTGCCAGGCGACGCGGCCCGAGCGGCCGCCGCGCGTCACCGACCATTCGACCGCCGCGCGGCGCAGATCCTCCGGCGCGATCTCCAGGCCGAGCGCGGCGGCATAGCCCTCCACCATGGCGAAGAACGTCTGCTGGTCGGCGTTGTGAAAGCCGATCCAGAGGCCGAAGCGATCGGAGAGCGAGACCTTCTCCTCCACAGCCTCGCCGGGATTGATGGCGGTGCTGCGCTCGTTCTCGATCATGTCGCGCGGCATCAGGTGGCGGCGGTTGCTGGTGGCATAGAACAGCACGTTCGCCGGACGGCCCTCGATGCCGCCATCCAGCACCGACTTCAGCGCCTTGTAGTCCTGGTCCTCGCGCTCGAAGGAGAGGTCGTCGCAGAAGACCAGGCAGCGGCGGGGGCTCTGGCGCAGCAGGTTCAGCAATTCGGGCAGGGTGCGGATGTCCTCGCGCTGGATCTCGATCAGCGCCAGCGCCCCGGACCGTCCCCCGCCGCCCTCCGCGTTGGCGGCGGCATGCGCGGCCTTGACCAGGGAGGACTTGCCCATGCCGCGCGCGCCCCAGAGCATGGCATTGTTGGCCGGCAGGCCGCGCGCGAAGCGCCGGGTGTTCTCCAGCAGCAGGGATTTCTGCCGCTCCACCCCCTGCAGCAGCCCGATCTCCACCGCCGCGACGCGCGGGACGGGCGCCAGCCGGGCCGGGCGGCCCTCCTGCGCCGGGTGCCAGACGAAGGCATCGGCGGCGGAGAGGTCCGGCGCGGCGGCGGGCGGCGGGGCCAGGCGCTCCAGCGCCTCGGCGATGCGGGTCAGGGCGGGCAGCAGGGCGGTGTCGTCGAGGCTGGACAAGCGAAGGCTCCGGGCGGCGGGCCGCGTTACAGGACGGACAGGTTGACGGGCGGCCCAGCGAGGCTAGTTTCGCGCGCCACACACGGCAAGACGGAAGCCCCCTTCGATGCTCATCTCCCCCGCCTATGCCCAGGATGCCGCGGCCGCCGGCGCCGCCGGCATCGTCATGCAGCTCGCACCGCTGATCCTGATCTTCGTCGTCTTCTACTTCCTGCTGATCCGCCCCCAGCAGAAGCGGGCCAAGGAGCACCGCACCATGCTGACGGCGCTCAAGCGCGGCGACCGTATCATCACCGGGGGCGGCCTGATCGGCAGCGTGACCCGGGTGAAGGACGGTTCGGACGAGGTCGAGGTCGAGCTGGCGCCGAACGTGCGGGTGAACGTGGTGCGCAGCACCATCGCCAGCCTGGTGCGGGCCCCGGCGGCGGCGAACGACAGCAAGTAACCGCTCCAGCGGGCGAAAGCGAGAAGGGCGCCGGGGGGATACCCCGGCGCCCTTTCGTCGTCAGTGTACCGGACGCGCCCGGCTCAGGCGCTCTGGCCGGACTTCAGGCCGCCATTCAGCAGCAGCTCCTCGACCTTCTCCCAGTTCACCAGCTTGTTCAGGAAGTTGTCCAGGTAGCCGGGGCGGACGTTGCGGAAGTCCAGGTAGTAGGCGTGCTCCCACACATCGGCGCCGAGGATCGGCGTGCCCTCGCCGGTGGAGAGCGGGTTGGCGCCGTTCGGCGTCTTGGTGACCTTGAGCTTGCCCGAGCCATCGACGATCAGCCAGGCCCAGCCGGAGCCGAACTGCGTCACGCCGGCCTGCTTGAAGGCCTCCTTGAACTGGGCGAGGCCACCGAAATCCTCGTCGATCTTGGCGCCGATCTTGCCCGGCAGGCTGTCCCCGCCGCCATTCGGCTTCATCACCTGCCAGAACAGGATGTGGTTCCAGTGCTGGCCGGCCTGGTTCAGCACCGGCAGGCCCTCGGCGCCGGCCTTGCCGGCCTCGGCGACGATCTGCTCCAGCGACTTGCCGGCCAGGCCCTTGCTCTCCACCAGGCCGTTCAGCGCGGTGACATAGGCCTGGTGGTGCTTGCCGTGGTGCAGCTCCAGCGTCTCCTGGCACATGCCGGAGCCGGCGAGGGCGGAGGCGTCGTAGGGAAGCGGCGGAAGGCTGAAGGCCATGGTGGCTGAACTCCCGATGAATGACAGGAACCGAGTGGACGATTCCCGGGGCGCCGGGGTTCCGGCGCCGCGGCCCGTCAGAGCTAGGCGTGCCCCCCCTGTGCGTCAACCGGGCCGCCGTTACAATGCCGGTTCCATGAACACCGCGCGCCGGCCGCCATCGCCCTTGTGCGGCCCGCTTCCGTGTCCATAACCCCCGCATGGCCGAACCTGCCCCGCCCCCCATCCCTGCCGCCGCCTCTCCGGACGGCCTCTCCACGCTGGCGGCACTGGCCCGCCAGCACGATCCGGACCGGTTTCTCTGCGCGCTCTTCGCGCCCGCCGCGCGGCGGGAGGAGCTGTTCCTGCTGACCGCCTTCAACCATGAGCTGGCCCGCGCCCGGCTCGCGACCAGCAACCCCATGACGGCGCTGATCCGCCTGCAGTGGTGGCGCGACGCGGTGGCCGAGGCGGTCGAGGGGCGGCCCGCGCGCCGCCACGAGGTGGCCGCGCCGCTGGCCGGGGCGATCCGCGCCGGCCGGCTCGACGCCGCCGATCTCAACGGCATGATCGATGCGCGGGAGGCGGAGACGGAGGAGGAGATGCCGAGCCGGGGCGCGCTGTTCGCCTATCTGCGCGGCACCGCCGGCGGCTTCGCGGTGGCGGCCGGGCGGGCGCTCGGCGCCCCGGCCGAAAGCCTGCCCGGCCTGCAGGCGGTCGGCGCCGCCTATGGCCTGGCGGGGGTGCTGCGCGGCATCCCGGCGCAGGCCCGGGCCCCGCCGGCACTCGTCCGGCACCAGCGGCACGC
>NZ_JBSXMU010000183.1:0-4085 GCF_054073225.1 Teichococcus aerofrigidensis | reverse complement strand
GCGCCGCGCCTCGTCCGGCCGGCCGTAGCGCGCCGGCTCGGCGGCGGCGGCGACCTGTTCCTGCAGGCGGACGCGCTGCAGCAGCCGGTTCTGGTCGGCGCTGCGCAGCCGCGCGGGGATGCGCTCGATCCAGCTGGCGGCGTCCTGCGAACGCCCCTCCTCGCTGGCGAACAGGGCCGCGGCGTGCACCGCCTCCGGCTTGCCGGTGGCGGCCAGCTGGTCGACCAGGGCGCGGCCCTCATAGGCGGAGCCCTGCCGCGCCAGCAGCCTGGCCAGATCCAGGCGAATCCAGGGATTGTCGGGATCGGCCTGCGCGGCCGCGTGCAGCAGGGCGACGGCGGAGGCCGGATCGCCGGCGCGGCTTGCCTCGGCGCGCAGCCCCTCGGCCCGCTGGGTGGCGAGACTGGCGGCGAAGCGGCCGCCGCGCTGCTGCGCCAGCTGCTCCGCCTCGGCGAAGCGGCCCTGACGTTGCAGCGCCTCGTAGAGACCGGCCAGGGCCGGCGCCAGCTCGGGGCGGCGCGACAGCGCGGCGCGGTAGCGCTGCTCGGCGCCCGCCGGATCGTCGCGACGTAGCGCCAGATCGCCCAGCAGCACCTCGGCATCCGGCCGGTCGCCCCCCTCGCGGCGGGCCATGCGCTGCAGCAGCGCCTCGGCCTCCTCGACCTGGCCCCGCTGGATCAACGCCCGCGCCTGGGCCATCTCGACCCCGGCGCTGGCGCCATCCAGGGCACGGCCCCATTTCCGCCGGCCCTCCGCGGGATCGGCGGCGATGGCCTCGGCCAGCAGGCGCCGCGCATCCGCCGTCCGGCCCTGGCGCTGCCGGACCAGGCCCAGCCCGCCGGTGGCATCGGCATCGCCGGGACGCTCCGCCAGCACCGCCTCGAACGCCTGCGCCGCCTCGGCCAGCCGGCCGGCATTCAGCGCCGCGAAGCCGCGCACCCGCGCGGCCCCCACCTCGTCCACCGAGCCGGGGGGCGGGTTGCGTGCCTCCTCCAGCCGCTGCCGCACGGCGGCATCGTTGGGGTTGCGCCGGAGATACTCCTCCAGCGCAGGCACCGCCTCCGGGTTAGGCCCCTCCCAGAGCAGGGCATCGCGCAGCGCCGCATTGGCGGCGGTGGCGCTCTCCGGCCGCTGCGCGAGGTTGCGCAGGCGGCGCTCTCCCTCGGCGCGGGAGGCCTCGCGATAGGTCAGGATCTGCGCATAGGCGAGGGCCAGGCGCGTGTCGTTGGGCCGCTCCTGCGTCAGCCGCTCCATGGCCTGGCGCGCCTCGGCATAGCCATCCGGCGTGCCGGCCAGCGTCTGATAGTACTCGATCGCGTAGGAATCCGGCGGCACGGTGCCGCCGAAGATCTGACGGTAGCGCGCCAGGGCCTGCGCGGCCTGGCCCGACTGGGCCAGGCGCCGCGCCTCGGCCACGGCGGCCGGGTCGGCCATGGCGCCACGCACCTGGCGCGAGGCGGCGGACAGGCGCGGATCGGAGGGCGCCAGCTGCCGCAGCCGGGCGAGGTAGCGGTTCGCCCCGGCGCTGTCTCCCGCCCCGGCGGCGGCCTCGGCGGCCAGGGTCAGCGCGTCGATATTGTCCGGGTCGGCCTGCAGCAGCCGCTCCAGCGCCTGCAGCGCCCGGTCCGACTGGTTCTGGCTGCGCCAGTAGCGCGCCTGCTCCAGCAGGACGGCGAGGGCATTGCCGCCCTCCTGCGCCGCGGCGGGCCCGGGCGGCAGCAGGGGCAGCAGCGTGGCCGACAGGGCAGTCGCCAGCAGGCGGGCGCGGAGGCGGCTCATTGGGTCCGGGTCCTGAGGCGAAGCGCGGCGCGGCGGCGCAGCAGCCAGTAGGTGGGCATGGCGACCAGCACGGCCGCCACCAGGGCCAGCAGCAGCAGCATGTCCGGCCGGCTGCCCAGCCAGTACTGCGGCCAGAGATAGGGCGGCAGGTGGCCGAGGGTGTAGGTGGCGCCGATCTTGTAGGAGGTGACGCGGCCGCCGCTCGCCAGCGCCAGGTCGCCCTGGATCGCGGAGAGCTGCTGCGGATCGCGCAGCGCCGCCAGCATGGCCTCCATGCCTTGCGGATTGGTGCCGCTCAGCGCCACCACGGAGCGTCCGGCGCTGAGCGGGCTCTCGAAGCCGATCAGCATGCCGGTGCCCTCGCCCGGCGAGGCCAGGCTGGCCTCCAGCCGTTCCCGCTCGGCCGGGCGGCTGTCGCCCAGGAAGAGGTTGCGGAAGTTCTCCAGCGCCGTCGGCAGCGAGACGGCGATGCGGTTGCCCTCCACCTGCAGCGGGCTCCGCCCGCCGAGCAGCGAGGACAGGGCCGGCTGCCGCCCCAGGGCGCCGATCACCAGCAGGTCACGTCCGCTCACCTGGCTCAGCGCGCCCGGCCGCACCACCTCGATCCGGGTCGCGGCATGGCCCACATTGGCGGCCATCTTGCCGAGCAGCGTCAGGAAGGAGGAGATCTCCAGCGTGTTCGGCCGGTCGGGCAGCACCGCGGCGGTCGAGGAGAAGTCCGCCATGGTGCTGAAGGGAAAGCCCGAACCGGCGAAGAAGGCGAGGTTCGGCATGGCCGCGAAGCGATGCGCGCGGCCCAGGTCGATGGTGCTGTCCGGATCGATGCCGGCACGCACGTCGCTCGGAATGGCGACGCAGTCGCCCCGGTTGAGCGGGCGCATGTCGAAGCGCATCTGCAGCTCGTTCTGGCCGAAGATCAGGTAGGGCGGCAGGCCGACCTGCCCCTCCCCCACCTCGGCCGGCTGATCGAGGCCGGTCTGGCGCGCGAGCCAGCTCCAGGGCCAGGTCGGCTCCGCCTCGCGCAGCGGGATCGAGCGCAGGTAATTGCCGTTCAGCGCGGTGTCGAGGCGAGAGACCGAGACGTCGGTGATCGGGCCCGGCGGCGCGCGGAAGCGCAACTGCACCGGCAACGGCCGGTCGCGCCAGGTGTAGATGTCGGGCGCGGTGCGGAAGGGCACGGCGATGGTGCCGCCGGAGAAGCCGTAGCTCTGCAGCTCGGAGGGATCGACGAGTTCGCCGAAGCGCATCGGACGGTCGTCGCGGATCCAGCGCGGCGCGTCATAGGGCTTGCGCGGGGCGAGCTGCGGCGGCTCGACGCGGGCGATCTCGCCCGCCAGCCCCTCCTGCCCGACGGTCAGGCCCTGGGCGGCGGCCACCGCCTCGGCCGGGGTACGGCCGCCGACCACCAGCAGCACGGCATCCGGATCGGCCGGGTTCGGCACGATGGCGAGCGTCGGCCCGTCCAGCCGGGGCAGGGCGAGGCCGGGAATGCCCTCCGGCCCCGCCACCAGCACCATGGCGTTCCCGCGCGGCGGCACGGCGCTGCTGACCGGGAAGTTCGCGCCCCGGTAATCGGCCTGCACGGCGAACCAGGAGCTGGCGATGGCGGCGGCGCGCAGCAGCTCGTTGCCGGCGCCCTCCGGCAGTACCACAGGCAGGTTCAGCGCCTGGTTGCGCAGCCGCGCGTCGAAGAAGGGTTCCGGCAGGCGGGCGAGATCCCGCCGCAGCGGCAGTTGCTCGATCGTCAGGTGCAGCGCCGAAAGGTCGGAGATATTTGCCCAGAGCAGACCCGAGAGCGGGTCGTTGCACTCCACCGCGTAACGGCCGGTGAAGCGGAAGTTCAGCCGGTTGGCATCGGTGAAGAACACCGGATTGATGGGAAATTCGAGCGGGCCGAAGCTCGGCCGCGCCCGATCCGGGGTGACGGCGGCGACGAACTGCTCGTTCAGCGTGATGGCGATCTGACTGAGCTCGGGGATCAGCGCCGGGCTGCTGGCGCCCTGCAGCACCAGCTTGGCGCCGGTCACCACCTCGTTGGCGCGCAGGCCGAAGAGCACGCCCTGCAGGTCGTTGGTGCCGCGCAGCTGCATCGGCCCAGTCAGGCCGAGCTGGCGCAGCGTCCGCGTCTCGACCCGGGCCTCGCTGCCCGTCGCGGCCAGGGCCGGCGGGCTGGCGGGCGCCGGGGCGGGCTCGGCGACCGTCTCGGGGGCCGACTGGAGCGCGGCCGGGGATTGGAGCAGGGATTGGGGGGCGGGCTCGGGAGCAGCGGCCGCAGCCGGGGGCGCGGGTGGCGCCCGGCGTTGCGC
>NZ_JBSXMU010000182.1:0-4127 GCF_054073225.1 Teichococcus aerofrigidensis | reverse complement strand
CGCGGCGGCAGCCCGCCGCCCTGCCCGCCCCGGCCGCGGCCGGGGCGGCCGGCGGCGGCATTCTCCACCTCGATGCGTTCCGGCGGCGGAGCGGGTGGCATGGCGCCGGCATCCTCGGCGGCATGGATGCGGCCGAGCAGGGCGGCGAAGCGCCCGGCATCCTCCAGGAAGCCCGCATCCGACGGCAGCGCCGCCGCCGGATAGCGGCGGGCCGCCACCGCCGCCCCCTCATAGGACCGGCCCAGCGCGCCGCCGCCCAGATCGAAGGGAAGCGTCAGGCCGGGCTCGGCGGCGAGGTCCGCGGCGAGGACGGCCCGCCCCGCCGCGACCAGCCGCGCCATCATCGCCGCCGGGCGCGGCCGGAAGGCGCCATCCTCGTAGAAGGTCGAGCCATGGGCGAGGGAGAGATAGGCCGCCTCCCCCGCCGCGTCGAAGAGATAGACGCAGTACCAGCCCTGCCGCGCGCTGGGTGAGCGGGCCCGCGAATGGAAGCGCGTCCAGGGCAGGCGCGCCCTCGAGCCCAGGCCGTCGCGCCCCTCGGCGCGGAGATCCTCGCCATGGGGGCCGAGCGCCCGGACCAGCCGCGCCCGCCCGCGCATCAGCGCCGCCGGCAGGAGGCGGCGCACCAGCAGGCCGCGCCGCTGCATCGCCGGGGTCGGCAGGGCGCTGTACTGGCGCTGCAGCCGCAGGATCTCGGCGATCTCGTCCCGCACGCCGGCGTCAGCCGCAGCCTTCGGGATTGAGCCAGCCGGCGGGATGCCCGGCCTCGTCGCGCACGCCCGCGGCGCCCGCGCAGAGCGGATGCAGCGTGAAACGGCGCCCGTCCTCCCCGGGCCAGGGCGGCTCGACGCCGACCGGGCGGAGCGTCTCGCGCCGGGCCGGCCGGCCCGGCGGGCCGAGCTCGGCCACGCATTCCAGCCGCTCCCCACCGGGGCGTTGCAGGCGGACCAGCACGCGGCCGTGGTTCATCGGCATGGCGGCGGTGACGACGCCCCCCGCCTCGCCCTCCAGGCAGGCCACCAGGCCGGGCGCCATGGCCGGCAGGAAGCGGGTCCAGCCCTCGTCCTGCTGCGCCGCGGCCGGCAGGGTCGCCAGCGCGAGCCCGAAGGCCATGAAGGGGGCGAGGCGGGGGCGCACGGTCAGTGGATCTCCTTGGACCTGGCGAGCGCCTCCTTCAGCGCCGCCACCGAGAACTGGCCGGAGGCGCAGAGATCCAGGATCGGCTTCTCGCGCCGCGTGCAGAGATCGATCGCCGCCGGCAGACGGCGCACGGCATCCTGCGGGATGACCACGGCACCATGCCGGTCGGCATGCACCACCGCGTCGTGGTCGCAGGCCATGCCGTGCACCGAGACATCCAGCCCGTAGGCCACCATGTGGACATGCGCGTGGCTCGGATTGATCACGCCGCCCAGGATCTGGAACTCGGGCGCCAGCATGTCGATGTCGCGGTAGGAGCCGTTGGTGACGCAGCCCTGGGCACCCAGCGCCTTGTGCACCGCCGAATGCACCTCGCCCCAGAAGGCGCCGTAGCCCGGCGTGTCGTCGAGATCCTGCAGGACCACCACGGTCGGCATGGCGGCATCGGCCACGTATTCGTACCAGCCGGTGCGGATGGACTGCTCCTTCGCCGCCTCGCGGCCGGAGGGGGCGGCGGCACGGATGGCGCCGGTGCGGGCCAGGCCGCAGATCGGGCGGAGCGTCACGTCGGCCGGCACCAGCGGGCGGACGGTGTAGCCATAGCCGCGCCGCTCGGGCGAGGTGATCTCCAGCGCGTTGCAGATGGTGGGCGTGTCCCAGGCGCGCAGCGCTTCCAGGTCGGCGGCGGTGAAGGGGTAGTTGGTCATGCGGGTCTCCTCCGGGCTTCTGACGGCCGGGAGAGGATCGGACGGAAGCGGAGCCGCGTCAAAGGGGCGCGGCGCGCCCGCCGGGACTTCGGGGGGCCGTGCCGGGAGGGCCGTGCCGGAGGCCCATGCCGATGTCAGGGCCCTGTCCGCCGGCGGGTGCTTCCTCCCCCGCCCCTCACCTCAGCCCGGGTGGCGGTGCCGCCGGGCCTCCTGGCGCATCCGCTCCGCGCGGCGGCGCTCCTCCTCGGCGCGGCGGGCGGCCTCGCGCTGCCGCTCCTCGAAGCGCCGGCGTTCCTCGTCGCGGTGCCGGCGCTCCTCCTCCTCGCGGCGGCGGGCCTCGCGGTGGCGCTCCTCCAGCTGGCGGCGCTCCGCCTCCCAGTGCCGCTGCTCCCGCTCGACATGGCGCCGCGCCTCGATCTCCCGGCGGCGCGCCTCCTCCTCACGCAGGCGGCGCCATTCATCCGGGCGCTGCGCGGCGGCCGCCAGCGGCGTGCCCGCCGCCAGGGACACCAGGCCAAGTCCCAGCAGGTCACGTCGTCGCATCGCGCCGCCTCCCTTACCGCCGGCCGGCGGGATCGCCGGACCGACAGGGGGAGGCTCGCCCCGCCGCGTGGCGCGGGCGCGGCGGCGGCGCGGCGAAACCGGGGCAGCCCTCACCGGGGCCGCCCGGAGGCGGGCTCAGCCGCGCGGCGTGCCCGCCTCGCCGAGATCCCACCACATCCCGGCGAAGGCCAGCAGCCCCTCGCGCGCCGGCGCGGTCAGCAGATGTTCGTCGGGCCCGTGCTGCTTGCAGCCGTTGTAGCTGTGCGGCACCCAGACCAGAGGCACGCCGAGATGATCGACGAAGACATCGCCCGGCAGGCCGCCGCTGCTGTTGGGGATGATCTGCACCCGCTTGCCCAGGCTGCGCTGCATGCTCTCCTGCGCCCAGCGCACCCAGGGGTGGTCCGGCGCGGTTCGGCTGGCCGGCATGCGCAGCCCCGCATTCTCGATGCGCACCAGCTCCAGCCCGGCCGCGTCCAGGTGGCGGCGCAGCGCCGGCTCGAAGCCGGAGGGATCGCTGTCCACGGTGTAGCGGATCTGGCAATGCGCCCGCGCCCAGGGGGCCACGGCATTGACCGGATTCTCCGGCCGGCCGCTCAGCATGGCCAGCACGATGAAGCTGTTCCAGCCATAGATCTTCTCGGCATCGCTCAGCCCCGGCTCGCCCCAGCCGGCATCGATGCTCGCCGCGCCGTCGCCACCGCCGACCGGGCAGTCCCGCAGCACGGCGCGCACCGCCTCCGGCACGCCGGCCCCGCCGCCCGGCAGCCAGTCGCGCAGCCGCACGCGCCCGTCCTTGTCGGCGATGCTGGCGATGGCGTGGGCGAGCAGGATGGCCGGATCGCGCGTCAGCCCGCCCCAGTGGCCGGAATGCACGCCGCCCTCGCGCAGCGACACGGCGAGGTCACAATGCCAGGTGCCGCGCGTGCCGGTGGCGATGGTCGGCAGGCCGGGCTCGACGCGCGGCCCGTCGGAGGCGATCAGCGCGTCGGCGGCCAGTTCCTCCGCATGGGCGGCGACGAAATCGCGCAGGCCCTTGCTGCCGCGCTCCTCGGCCATTTCCAGCACCAGCTTCACATTGGCGCCGAGCCGGCCGCCCCGCTCCTGCAGCACCGCCTCCAGGGCCGCCAGATTGATGGCGTGCTGGCCCTTGTTGTCGGCGGTGCCGCGGCCGTACCAGCGGTCGCCGCGATCGGTCAGGCGCCAGGGCTCGAGCCCCTCGGACCATTGCTCATCCAGCCCGGCCACGGTGTCGCCATGGCCATAGAGCAGCACGGTCGGGCGCGCGGGATCCTCGATGCGCAGGGCGGTGAGGATCGGGCCGAAGCCCTCCTCGGGATTGGGATGCAGCGTGACGGTGAAGCCGAGCCGCTCCAGCCAGGGCCGGATCAGCCCGGTCAGGTAGCGCTCCATCTCCCCCACCCGCCCGGCCTCCTGCGAGCTGGAGGGCACCGAGACCAGATCGCCCAGCAGGGTACGGAAATGGCCCTCGTCGAAGAAACGCCCCGCCCTGGCCAATGCCTCGTCGCGTGTGCCCATCATCATCTCCTCATTCCGGCTCCCGCGCGGGTGTCGCGCGGGCCCGCCGGCGGGAAGCCGCCCCGCCGGGCCACCCGCGTCCATGGACCCGAGCCGCGCCGGCCGCAAGGCGGGGCGCGGCCCTTTGGCGCTTAGCGCCGGTTTCGGAATCCCGTCGGCCCGGCGCGGGCCGTCAGCGCGTGCGGACCGGCGCCGCGC
>NZ_JBSXMU010000181.1:0-4208 GCF_054073225.1 Teichococcus aerofrigidensis | reverse complement strand
TTCTGCGGCGCGGCGCTGGGCACGCTGCTGCTGTTCCGCCTCGGCGCCGCCGGGCTGATGGGGCTGGCGCGGCGGCTGCGCGGCGCGCGGCGGCCCGCGCTGCGGCTGGGCCTGGCCAATCTGCACCGGCCCGGCGCGCCGACGCCGCTCCTGCTGGTGGCGCTCGGCATCGGGCTGACCACCCTCTCGGCCATCGCCATGATCGAGGGCAATCTGCGCCGGCAGATCGGCGGTCAACTGCCGCAGGCGGCGCCGAACTTCTACTTCATCGACATCCAGTCCGATCAGGCGCAGCGCTTCGACGAACTGGCCCGGGCGCAGCCCGGCGTCGCGGAGGTGCGGCGCGTGCCCTCGCTGCGCGCCCGCATCAGCGCCATCAAGGGCGTGCCGGTGGAGCGCATCCAGGCCAGCGAGGACACCGCCTGGGCGCTGCGCGGCGATCGCGGCCTGACCTACGCGGCGACGCCGCCGGAGGGCACGCGCCTCGTCGCCGGGGAATGGTGGCCGGCCGATTACCAGGGGCCGCCGCTGCTCTCCCTCGATGCCCGGCTGGCCGAGGGCTGGGGGGTCGGCCTCGGCGACACGGTGACGGTGAACGTGCTCGGCCGCGACGTCTCCCTCCGGGTCGCCAGCCTGCGGCAGATCGAATGGCAGGGGCTGGGGCTGAACTTCGTGCTGATCGCCTCGCCAGGCCTGCTCTCCAGCGCGCCGCACACGCATATCGCCACCGTGCGCGGCGATCCGGCGCAGGATGCCCGGCTGCTGCGGGTGGTGACCGACGCCTTCCCCAATGTCTCCGGCATCCGCGTGCGGGACGCGCTGGAGGCCGTGGCGGGGCTGCTGGAGCGGCTCGGCGCGGCGATCTCCGCCGTCGCCGCGGTGACGCTGGCGGCCGGCGGGCTGGTGCTGGCCGGCGCCATGGCCGCCGGGCAGCGGCGGCGCATCCGCGATGCCGTGGTGCTGAAGGTGGTGGGCGCGACGCGGGCGCAGATCCGCCGCGCCTGGATGGTGGAGTTCGGCCTGCTCGGCCTGACCGCCGGCCTGCTGGCGGCGCTCTGCGGCACGGCGGCGAGCTGGGCCGTGGCGCGCTTCGTCATGCGGACGGACTGGATCTTCCTGCCCGGCACCCTGGCCGCGACCATCCTCGGCTGCACGGCCCTGACCCTGCTGCTGGGCTATGCGGGAACGGCGCTGGCGCTCCGCACCCGCCCCGCGCCGCTGCTGCGCAACGAATAGGCGGCGGCCGGCGCGGCGGGGGGCAATGAAATTTTCCTGGCGGATGGAGGGCCGCCGCGATAACCGTTGATCGAGATTACGAATCTTCCATATATGATCGCGACACCCGCGGATTCTCCGCGCTGTGAGGAGTTTCGAACCCTATGGCCTCTGGTCCCGACTATCGTTACACGACGGGCGCGACCGGCTGGGGCCGCGCGGCGACGACCGACGCGGCCGCTATCGACGCCGGCCTGCGCGCCTATATGCTGCGCGTCTACAACTGGATGGCGTCCGGCCTGCTGCTGACGGCGATCGTCGCCTATGTCATCGCCAACACCGGCGCGGCCGACCTGTTCTACACCCGCGTGATGACGGCGCGCGGCGCGGCGACGCAGCCGACCATCCTCGGCCTCGCCGCCATGTTCGCGCCGCTGGCCTTCGTGCTGGTGCTCTCCTTCGGCGTCAACCGGATGAGCAAGAGCACGGTGCAGGGGCTGTTCTGGCTGTTCTGCGCCACCATGGGCGCGAGCATGTCGAACATCTTCGCCATCTACGTCGGCGCCTCGATCGCCAGCACCTTCTTCGTCACCGCCGGCATGTTCGCCGCGGTCAGCCTCTACGGCTACACGACGAAGGCGGATCTGACGAAGCTCGGCTCCTTCATGATGATGGGCCTGATCGGCATCATCATCGCCGGCCTGGTGAACATGTTCATCGGCAGCCCGGCCATCGCCTTCGTCATCAGCGTTGTGGGCGTGGTGGTCTTCGTCGGCCTCACCGCCTGGGACACCCAGCGCATCAAGGCGGACTACATCGAGTACGCCTATGCCGAGGGGTCCGAGATGGCGGCCAAGCGCAGCGTCTTCGACGCGCTGGGCCTCTACCTGAACTTCATCAACCTGTTCCAGCTGCTGCTGCAGTTCATGGGCGTCCGCCAGCAGGACTGACCGTCCCGCCCGGCGCGAACGGGAACGGCCCCGGAGGCTTCGGCCTCCGGGGCTTTTTTCATGCCGGCTGTCTCATGCCCGCCCTCAGCCCTGCTTCAGATGCTCCAGCAGCTTGGTCATCGCCGCCGACTTGTCGGTGCCGTCCAGCGCCGCCACCTCGGCCGCCAGCCGGTCCATCGCCAGCTCGTAGATCTGCCGCTCGGAGAAGGACTGGTCGGGCTGGCCGGCATTGCGGTGCAGGTCACGCACCACCTCGGCGATCTGCACCGGGTCGCCGCTGTTGATCTTCTGCTCGTATTCCTGGGCACGGCGGGACCACATGGTGCGCTTGATGCGGGCGCGGCCCTTCAGCGTGTCCAGCGCCTCGTCCATGGCGCCGCCGGCGGCGAGCTTGCGAAGGCCCGAGGAGGCCGCCTTGTTCAGCGGCACCCGCAGCGTCATCCGGTTCTCCTCGAAGGTGACGATGATCACCTTGAGTTCCTGCCCGGCCACCGCCATGGTCTCGATGCCCTGCACCTGGCCGACGCCATGGGTCGGATAGACGACGTGGTCGCCCTCCCGGAAGTCGCTGCCGGGATTGCCGAGGGGCTTGGGCGGCGGGGCGGGACGGACGGGGCCGGCGGCGACGCCTTCGCTGGGGGAGGGGGCCTGGCCCTCGGCCATGCCCCGCCGGGCGCCCGGCCGCGCGGGGGAAGCGGTTCTGGTCTCGGCCGCGGCCGGCTGGGATGAGGGGGTAGAGGTTTTCGCGCCGGCGGGTGACTTCATCCGCTTCCTACTCCTGCGAACCGGTGGTACGGAGACGGGCATGGCCACGGGCGCCCTCCCCATGGCCTGCCTCAATCCTACGCAACCTGAAAGGTTGGGGCGGCACGGCCGTACCGGCAACCGGACCCGCGGGAACCATAGCAAAAAAAACCGCTTCCGTCACGCCAGGCCCCCGCGCGCCGGTTGGGGCCGTGGCGCGCCGCGTCAGGGCTGGCCGGGGTTGGGGCTCAGCAGGGCCTTCTTGTCCGGCTTGCCGTTCCATTCCTCGGCATCGGCCGGCGCGTTGCCCTTGCGGGTGATGTTGGGCCATTGCTGGGCATAGTCGCGGTTGATCTCGGCCCAGTCGGCGGCGCGGTCGTCGCTGTCGGGCACGATGGCCTCGGCGGGGCATTCCGGCTCGCAGACACCGCAATCGATGCATTCGTCCGGATGGATGACGAGGAAGTTCTCGCCCACGTAGAAGCAGTCCACCGGACAGACCTCGACGCAGTCCATGTACTTGCAGCGGATGCAGTTCTCGGTGACGACGTAGGTCACGGTCGGAATCCCTCTGCGCCACGCACCGGGCGCACCTGATCTATGTCTGCGGCCCGTGTCTGCGGCCCGGTCGCCCGGGCCGGCCGCGTGCGGCGGAGAAATGGACTGCCGGCGGGCCGGAGGCAACCGTCTTTCTGGCCCCGCCCGCGGAGGGCAGGGCTGCGGCCTGGTCAGGTCCCGCCGCCGCCCGCCGCGTCGAGATCCTCGTAGAGGCCCCGGGCCTCGGGCGCCGGGCCGCGCCGCGCGGCCAGGGCCAGGATGCGCCAGACCCGCACGGTGCCGTGCTGCGGGCCGCCCAGCGCCAGGGTCAGGATGTCACCGGGCCGCAGCCGGGCGTGCGCCTTCTCCACCGGCTGGCGGTTGAGGCGGACCGCGCCGCGCTCCACCAGGCGGGAGCAGTCCGCGCGGGTCTTGGCCACCCGCGCGCACCAGAGCCATTTGTCGAGCCGCTGCCAGTCCCGGTCCTCGGTCTCCGCCACGGCGCCGCCGCCGTCAGTCCTTGCCGAGCTTCAGCCGGGCCAGCACGGCGAAAGGGCTGTCGGGGTCGGGGCCCTTCTCCCGGGCGGGGGCGAAGCTGTAGGAGCGTCCTTCCTGGCGGTCGTCGCGCGGGCGGCGATCGCGCCGCTCGTCGCGCCGTTCATCCCTGGGGCCGCCCTTGCCCTGGAAACGAGGCGGGCCGTCGCGGCGCGGCGGGCGCTGGTCGTGGCGCGGGCCGCGCTCGGCGCGGGCCTCGCCCCGCGG
>NZ_JBSXMU010000180.1:0-4428 GCF_054073225.1 Teichococcus aerofrigidensis | reverse complement strand
ACGCAGGTCTGGGCGGTGGAGCCGGAGGGCTGGGACGACACCCGGCGCTGCCCGGGCCCCCCCGCCCCGGGGCGCCGCGCCGGCGGCACCACCGCCTGCACCGCCGGCCCGGCCAGCGCCATCAGCACGCCGCCGGCGAAACCCGCGAGGCCGCGCCAGGGTCCGAGCCAGGCCAGGCCACCCGGCCAGGCGCAGGCCAGGCAGGACAGCACCACCAGCGCCATGCCGAGGTCGAGCGCGGCCGGCACGCCGAGGCGTCCGGCGAGGCGCCGCCCGCCCAGCGCCCCCATCAGATAGCCGGTGAGGTTCAGCGCGCCGAGCAGGCCGGCGCCGCCGCCATCCACCCAGCCGGCGGCGACCATGGCGGGGAAGGCCGGGACATAGGCGAAGCGGGCCAGGCCGATGCCGGAGCAGAGCGCGGCCGCGCCGGCCAGCGGGGCGGTCCGCTCAATGCCCATGGTCGTGGTCCCCTGGGCGGTGACGATCCGGCGGGCGGGGGATCAGCGCAGCTCGGTCGCCGGCCGCAGGGCGGCCTCGGGCAGGCGCCGGTCGATGGAGGGCGCCGGCCCATGCGCGGCACGGATGGCGCGCCGCAGCTTCAGTGCCCCGGCGCGGAACTGGCCGGCGCGGCACAGCCGCAGCCCCTCCTCCGCCAGGTCCCGAGGCTCGTCCCGCCCGGCGCCGGGCTGGCGGTCGAAGCGGCCGGCCAGGGACTCGCAATCCGCCTGGCTGACCGGCAGCAGGCGAAGCTCCGCCGCCGCCAGCGCGCCCGGCGCGGCGGCCAGCCAGACGGTCATCAGCAGAGGCAGGCGCGGGACCATGACGCCATGCTGCGCCCACCGGCCCTGCGCGCCGATGGGCGCGGCATGAAGCCAGCGTCATGCCGCCACCGCGCCGGAGGTGGCGGGGTGGGGCCCGTCCAGCGGCAGGCGCAGCAGGACGGCGAGGCCAGGCTGTTCCGGCGGCCCGCCGGCATCCTCGAACCACAGCCGCCCGCCATGCAGCGTCGCCACCGCGCGCACCAGGGAGAGGCCGAGGCCGGAGCCGGGCGTGGCGCGGGCGGTATCGGTGCGGAAGAAGCGCTCGCCCACCCGGGCCCGGTCCTGCGGCGCGAGGCCGGGTCCCTCATCGGCCACGCGCAGCAGCACCTCCTCCCCGTCCGGCTCGGCCGTCAGGCTGATGGCGCCGCCCGGCGGGGTAAACTTCACCGCGTTGTCCAGCAGATTGGCCACCAGCTGCAGCAGCAGGTCGCGGTCGCCGGTCATCGGCAGGCTGGATGGCCAGGCGGTGTGCAGCGTCTGGCCGCGCGCCTCCGCCGAGGCACCGTAGAGCTCCGCCGCGTCGGCCAGCAGCGCCGCGAGGTCGAGCGGGGCGAAGGCGGCGCGGCGCGCGCCCGCCTCCACCTCGGCGATGCGCAGCACCGCCTGGAACACCCGGGTGACGTTGTCGAGGTCGGCGATGCCGCGCTCGATCGCGCCGCGCAGCGCCTCGGCGTCGCTGCTCTCGCCCAGGAGGGTTTCCTCCAGGCCGCTGCGGGCCCGGGAGATCGGCGTGCGCAGGTCGTGGGCGATGGCGTCCGAGACGCCGCGCACCCCCTCCATGAGATGCGCGATGCGGTCGAGCATGGCGTTCATGCTGGCGCCGAGCCGGTCGAACTCGTCGTCATGCAGGGAGATCGGCACGCGCTGCGTCAGGTCGCCGTTGGCGATGCGGGCCGCGGTCAGGCTGGCCGGGGCCAGGCGCCGCTCCAGCGCGCGGCGCATCAGCATCGCCCCGATCACGGCGAAGACCAGGGCGGCGCCGGCGGCCCAGGCCAGCCCCTCGGTCAGCAGGGCGCGCAGCCGCTGCTTCTCGCCCACCTCGCGCCCCACCGCCAGCTGGCTGCCATCGGGCAGCGCCTGCACGAAGAGCCGCGCCTCGCCGGGCGGGTCGTCGTCATGCTCCAGGGTCAGGCTGTGCCAGCTCGCCTCGCCGGGCCCCTGGGCGGGCAGGGTGGCGAGATTGCCGGCCAGCCGCTCGCCCCGCGGCGTCTCCAGCCGGTACAGCGCCTGAGCCTCGGCATCGAGCGCCAGGCGCTCCTCGATGGTCTCCGCCACCGCCTGCGGGCCGGCATCGCGCCAGCGCTCGAGCAGGGCGGAGGCATCGGCGCGGATGGCCGCGTCGGTCTGCCGCTCCAGCGTCCCCGCGGTGCCCCACCAGAGCACGCCGGCGAAGGCGAGGCAGGCGCCGAGGAACAGGGTGGCGAACAGCAGCGCGAAGCGGAAGCCGGCGGAGGACAGCAGCCGCCAGAGCGGCCCCGGATGCTGCGGCCGCCGGCGGTTGTGCGGCATGACCTTCAAGCCTTGGGTTTCGTTCGTCAGCCCTCGGCGCGGATCATGTAGCCGGCGTTGCGCACGGTGTGGATCAGCGGCTTGTCGTGCCCCTTGTCCAGCTTCTGGCGCAGGCGGGAGACATGCACGTCGATCACGTTGGTCTGCGGGTCGAAATGGTAGTCCCAGACCTTCTCCAGCAGCATGGTGCGCGTCACCACCTGTCCGGCATGGCGCATCAGGTGCTCCAGCAGGCGGAACTCGCGCGGCTGGATGTCGATCTTCTTGCCGGCCCGCGTCACCGTGCGGGACAGCAGGTCGAGCTCCAGATCGGCCACCTTGAGCCGCGTCGCCGGCGCGTCGACCGCCGGCCGGCGGCCCAGCGCCTCGACCCGCGCCAGCAGCTCGGCGAAGGCGAAGGGCTTGACCAGATAGTCGTCACCGCCGGCCTTCAGCCCCTTCACCCGCTCGTCCACCCCGGCCAGGGCCGAGAGGAACAGCACGGGCGTGTGGTTGCCCTGGCCCCGCAGCGTCTCGACGAGCCGGACGCCATCGACGCCACCGGGCAGCATGCGGTCCAGGACCAGGAGATCGAAACTCTCCCCGGCGGCAAGGAACAGGCCGTCGCGCCCGCTGGACGCGTGCTCCACCGTATGCCCGGCCTCCTGCAACCCCTTCTTCACGAAGCGGCTGACCTCGGCATCATCCTCCACCAGCAGAATGCGCATGGTGTCTACGTCCCCAAGTCTCTGTGTTTCCCCGCCGGCAGGCCACGCGGGCAGACCATGAGGGCCGGACAGATTGACGCCTCGGCGAGGCTCGCGCCAGGGGGGCTTGAGGGCGGGGGCTCCAGGACGGGGAGCGGAAGAGCGGGGGGAGGCCCTCCCGCGCCGCATGGCGCCGCTCCGGGCTGGGGCGCCACGGCGGCGCGTGGTAAGCCCGCCTGCCATGCCCCCCCTGCCCGAACTTCCCGTCTCCGAAGCCCTGCCGCGCCTGGCGGAGGCCCTGCGCGCCGGCGGCAATGCCGTGCTGGTGGCGCCCCCCGGCGCGGGCAAGACGACCCTCGTGCCGCTGCGGCTGATGGACGAGCCCTGGGCCGCGGGGCAGCGGATCCTGGTGCTGGAGCCGCGCCGCGTCGCCGCCCGGGCCGCCGCCCGCCGCATGGCCGAGCTGCTGGGCGAGCCGCTCGGGCAGACGGCCGGCGTCGTCACCCGGCTGGACCGCGCCGTCTCCGCGGCGACGCGGATCGAGGTGGTGACGGAGGGCCTGCTGGTGCGGCGGCTGCAATCCGACCCGGGCCTCGAGGGCGTGGCCGCGGTGCTGTTCGACGAGGCGCATGAGCGCAACCTCGACACCGACCTGGCCCTGGCGCTCTGCCTCGACCTGCAACGCGCGCTGCGGCCGGAGTTGCGGCTGCTCGCCATGTCCGCGACGCTGGAGGCCGAGGGCTTCGCCCGGCTGCTGGGCGGTGAGGGCGGCCCGGCCCCGGTGATCGAGAGCCTGGGCCGCGCCTTCCCCGTCACGGTGCGGTATCGCCAGCGGGATCTGCGCGATCCGCGCGACCTGCCCGAGGCGATGGCCGCGGCCATCCGCGAGGCGCTGGCGGCGCATCCGGGCGATGTGCTGGCCTTCCTGCCCGGCTGGGGCGAGATCCGCCGCACGATGGAGCGGCTGGGCGGCCTCGGCGCCGACGTGCTGCCGCTGCATGGCGAATTGCCGCCCGCCGAGCAGGACAAGGCGCTGGACCCGGATCACCGGCCCGGCGGCGGACGCAAGGTGGTGCTGGCCACCTCGATCGCCGAGACCTCGCTGACCGTGCCGGGGGTGCGGATCGTCGTCGATGGCGGCTTTCGCCGCGCGCCGCGCCTCGATCCCGCGACCGGGCTGTCGCGGCTGGCCACGCTGCGCATCTCCCGCGCGAGCGCCGAGCAGCGCGCCGGCCGCGCCGGCCGCACCGCGCCCGGCCTCGCCATCCGGCTCTGGTCGGAGGCGCTGCATCGCGGCCTGCCGCCGGCGGACCGGCCGGAGATCCTGGAATCCGAGCTGTCGGGGCTGGCGCTGGACTGCGCCGCCTGGGGCGCCGATCCGGCGGCGATGGCCTTCCTGGACCCGCCGCCCG
>NZ_JBSXMU010000179.1:0-4571 GCF_054073225.1 Teichococcus aerofrigidensis | reverse complement strand
GCCGCCTTCCGCCCTACCCCGCCTCCGCCAGCCGCGCGGCCGCCGCGATACGCCCGCGCCCCTCCCGCCCTGGCCTGATCCCCGCGCCCCCAACCCGCTTTCCGCCATCCGGCCGGCGAGGCGGCGCCGCCTGTCGCGCGCCCCCGCCGTCCCCTGGGAGCCAGGCCTTCCATGAGCCTTTCGCACACCGCCCCGCGCCGCGCGCCCGCGCGCGCCGCCGCCGGGGCCTCCGACCTCTACCGCGCCGTCTGGCGCTGGCATTTCTATGCCGGCCTGCTGGTGCTGCCCTTCCTGATCCTGCTGGCCGTGACGGGCGGGGTCTATCTGTTCCGCGCCCAGCTCGACCCGCTGATCCATGCCGATCTCATGCGGGTGGAGGCGCGCGCCACGCCGTCCCGCCCGCCCTCCGAGCAGGTGGCGGCGGCGCTGGCCGCCAGCCCCGGCACGGCCTTCCGCTACATCCCGCCCGCCGCGCCCGATGCCGCCGCCGAGGTGGGGATCAAGGCGCCGGACGGGGCCCGCACCGTCGTCTATGTCGATCCCCACGAGGCCCGGGTGCTCGGCAGCCTCTCCGACAAGGGCACCGCCATGGGCTTCGTCCGCCGGCTGCACAGCCTGGCGGTGGCCGGCCCGCTGGCCAATGCGCTGATCGAGGTCGCCGCCGGCTGGACCATCCTGCTGGTGCTGACCGGCTTCTATCTCTGGTGGCCGCGGCGCGCCGGAACCGGCGGCGTCGTCACCCTGCGCGGCCGGCCGCGCGAACGCGTCTTCTGGCGCGACCTGCATGCCGTGACCGGTGCCGCCATCGGCGGCGTGCTGCTGTTCCTCGCGATCACCGGCATGCCCTGGTCGTCGGTCTGGGGCCGCTACGCCAATGAATGGGCCAACGGACACAATTTCGGCTACCCGGCGGGGCTGCGCGTGGCGCTGCCGATGTCGGACGAGCACCTGGCCCATGCCGGCCCGACCAGCTGGAGCCTGGAACAGGCGCGCCTGCCGCTCTCGGCCGGCGAGGGCCAGCCGATCGGCCTCGACGCCGCCGTGGCGCGTTTCGACGCGCTGGGCCTGGCGCCGGGCTACGCGGTGGCCCTGCCGGGCGGCCCGCAGGGCGTCTTCACCGGCTCGGTCTATCCGGCGGAGCTGGAGCGCCAGAGGGTGATCCACCTCGACCAGTATTCCGGCCAGCCGCTGCTCGACATGAGCTACGCCGACTACGGGCCACTCGGGCGGCTGCTGGAATGGGGCATCAACATCCATCTCGGCCAGCAATGGGGGCTGGCCAACCAGCTCGTGCTGCTCGCCGTCTGCCTCGCCACGGTAGCCTTCTGCGTCGCGGCGGCGGTGATGTGGTGGAAGCGCCGCCCGGCCGGGCGCCTCGGCGTGCCGCCCCTGCCGCAGGAGGCCGGGGTGCTGCGGGGCGTGGTGGCGCTGCTGGCCCTGGGGGGCGTGCTCTTCCCCCTGGTCGGGCTGTCGCTGCTGGTGATGCTGGGGGCCGACCTCCTGCTGACCCGGCGCCGCCGGCCGCGCGCCGCGCGGGCCTGAACGCCGTGGAGACGCGGCGCCTCAGCCGGCGAGGCGGCGCAGCGTCTCCGGGCAGCCCTGGCCGCCGAAGAACTGCTCCAGCGCGGCGCGGAACTCCGCCTCCGGCCGCGCCGCGTCGAACAGCGTCATGCAGGAGCGGAACTTCAGGTCGTCCGGGCTGCCGAAGATCTCGTGCGCCGTGCGGGCCCGCTCGACATTCACCAGGGCGGTGCAGTCCTGCAGGCGCGGCCCCAGCACCGGATGCGCCAGATAGGCCCGCGCCTCGTCGAGCGAGGCGATGGCGTAGTGCTGCGCCATCTCGCTGCGCCCGAGGCCGGCCAGCTGCGGAAAGACGAACCACATCCAGTGCGTGCGCTTGCGCCCCTCGGACAGTTCGCGCAGCACCTGGGGCATGACCGGAGCCTGCGCCTCGAGGAAGCGGGCGAGGCCGAAGGGGTCCACCGTCCCGGTCGCGGGGCCGGTCATGGCGCCGGCTCCAGCCGCAGGACGCGGCCGCGCGATTCGTCGGTCAGCAGGTAGAGCAGGCCATCCGGGCCGGCCACCACATGGCGCAGCCGCGTCTGGCCCCAGAGCAGGCGCTCCTGCCCGGTGATGCGGTCGCCCTCCAGCGTCAGCCGCATCAGCCCGGCGCTGCTCAGCGTCGCCAGGAAGAGGTTGTTGCGCCAGCCGGGAAAGGCCGCGCCCTCGTAGAAGGCGGCGCCGGAGGGGCTGATGGAGGGCGTCCAGTGCACCAGCGGGTCCTGCATGTCCGGCCGCGAGCTGCCCTCATGGATCGGCAGGCCGCTATAGGCCCGGCCATGGCCGACCACGGGCCAGCCGAAATTGGCGCCGGGGCGGACGATATTGACCTCATCGCCGCCACGCGGCCCCATCTCGATCTCGAACAGCGTGCCGGTGGCGGGGTTGAAGACCAGGCCCTGCGGGCTGCGGATGCCATAGGCGTAGATCTCGGGCCGCACGCCCGCGCGGCCCTGGAAGGGATTGCCGGCGGCCGGGCGGCCGTCGCGCTCCAGCCGCAGCAGCTTGCCGGCGAGGTCGTCCAGGCGCTGGGCCCGCTCCGGCTCCGACTGGCGGTCGCCGCTGGTCAGGAACACCTTGCCATCCGGCGCGAAGGCGATGCGGCAGCCGTAATGCCCGTTGCCGGACTGCGCCGGCGTGGCGTCGAGGAGGGGCTGGACGGTGTCCAGCGCCCGGCCGTCGGCGGCGAGCCGCGCCCGCGTCAGGCGCATGACGTTGCCGCCCTGGATCCGCGCCGCCTGGCAGAGATAGATCTCGCGGGTCGTGGCGAAATCCGGGGCCACCTGCACATCCAGCAGCCCGCCCTGCCCGGCGGCCGCCACCGCCGGCAGGCCGGAGAGCGGTGGCGAGACGGCGCCGTCGCGCCCGATCAGCCGCAGCCGGCCCGGCCGCTCGGTGACCAGGAGCCGGCCATCCGGCAGGAAGGCGGCCCCCCACGGGTGTTCCAGCCCGGCGGCGAAGGTGGTGACGCGGAAGCGCGCGGCCTCGCTCTCCACCACCTCGCCACCGCCGCGCAGACCCTCGGCGCAGGCCGGGGTGGCCAGCAGGGCCGCCAGCGCCCCGGCGAGGACCAAGGCACCGCGGCGACGAAGGCCCCGGGCGGCCGTCAAGGCACTACTTGCCCAGCGCGCCGGCGAGCCAGTCCTTCAGCGCGCTCTTGGGCAGGGCGCCGACCTTGGTGTCCACCGGCTTGCCATCCTTGAACAGGATCATCGTGGGAATGCCGCGCACCGCGTACTCGTTCGGGGTGCCGGGGTTCTCATCGATATTGACCTTGGCGATGGTCAGCTCGCCTTCGTAGTCCCGGGCGATCTCGTCCAGGATCGGCGCCACCATGCGGCAGGGGCCGCACCATTCGGCCCAGAAATCAACCAGAACGGGGCCGGAGGCCTCCAGGACGTCCTGCTTGAAGCTCTCGTCGCTGACGGCCTTGGTGAGTTCGCTCATCGATGGATTCCTATCGCAGCCCCGAGGGGGCATCCCCAGGGGCGCCCGCAGGCGGCGGGCGCGGTCCCGCTACAAATCGTGTCGGCCGGGCATCCGGTCAAGCGGGTCGCCGCTCAAGCGGGTCGCCGCTCAGGGGCGGAAGCCGCCGATGTCGCGGCGCAGCGCATCCGCCCGCCCCGCCCGCGTCACCTCCCAAAGGGGATTGTCCACCGCCAGGCGCTGGCCGCCGTCCCGCTGCACCGGGCGGATCACGGCCCCGCCCACGGCCCGGCTGCGGCGGCCGAAAAGCTCCAGCGGTACGCGGATGTAGAGGCCCTTGTCGAAGGAGCCCTCGCCGAAGCGCGCGGCGGAGACGTTGGTCAGGGTGAAGAAGCCGCCGATTTCGATGCCGCTGTCGAAGCGGCGCCCCACCTCCACCGTGCCGCCCCAGTCGCCGGCCAGGTAGCGGCCGGCGCGCAGCACGCCATAGAGGTTCCACCAGGGAAGGTCGGCATAGAGCGAGGCGTGGCCGGTGGCGACGCTGTAGCCGAGGAAGCCGAGCTTCTGGTCATATGCCCGCTGCGCCACCCAGTTCAGGTCGAGGCCGAGGGCGAGACCGCGCTCCTGCGGCCGCCACAGCACCTCGCCCGACAGGCCGCCGAACATCGGCTCCAGATAGCCCGCCGAGGCGCGGGCGAAGACATCCGGCGCCAGGTTCCAGATCCGCTCGCCATAGAGGGCGGTGATCGCCGTCTGGCCTTCCCGGGCATAGTGCGCATAGTCGCTGCGGACATGCGGCAGGCGGCTGTCGGACGGCAGGCCGCCGGAGAGATTGCCGAGCAGGGCCTGCTGCACCCCGCCGGCCAGCGCGAAGCCGGCGCCGAGGGAGAGGCGCGCGCCCGCCCCGATGCCGGCCTGCCAGCGCAGCGTCCGGCTGGGATCGCCCAGCTGCAGCGCGAGCGTCGGCGCGACGGTCCAGTCCAGGGCCGGGCTGGCCAGGGAGGGACCGGCGGGATGCAGGGTGCCGGGCGGCAGGGCGGCGTCCGGCGGCAGGAGGCGGCTGGCCAGCCAGGCCTCCTCCGGGC
>NZ_JBSXMU010000178.1:0-4715 GCF_054073225.1 Teichococcus aerofrigidensis | reverse complement strand
CTTCGGCACCCGCGCCAAGGCGGCGCTGCTGGACGACCTCGCGGGGCTGCAGGCCCGGCTGGCCGGGGCCGCGCTGCGCGGCGTCCTGCCCCGGGCGGAGGCGGCCATCCGCATCGCCCAGGAAGCGGCGGCGCGGCCCGACCTCGCCGGCGTCACCGTGGCGGTGCGGGAGCTGGCCAAGGTGGCCTGAACCCGGCCCGGGGGCCGTGCGCTTTCCCTGGGCCATGGCCGGGCGCCCCCCTGGCCATGGCCGCCCCCACCGGGCATGGTCACGCCCATGCCGGCATATCCGACCCTGAAGATCTGGGCCTGGGCGCTCTACGACTGGGCCAACAGCGCCTTTCCCACCGTTGTCTCCACCTTCGTCATCGCCGCCTACTTCACCCAGGGCATCGCCGCCACGCCCGCCGAGGGGCAGGCGATGTGGGGCTGGATGCAGACGGCGGCGGGCCTCGCCATCGCCCTCCTCTCCCCCGTGCTGGGCGCGGTGGCCGATGCCGGCGGGCGGCGGCGCGCCATGCTGCTGCTCTGCACGCTGCTCACGGCCCTCTGCACCGGCCTTCTCTGGTTCGCCGAGCCCGATCCCGCCTTCGCCGTCCAGGCGCTGGTCTGCGTCGGCCTCGCCACGGTGGGGTTCGAGCTGGGCACGGTCTTCTACAACGCCATGCTGCCCGGCGTGGCACCCCCGGCGCGGCTCGGGCGCATCTCCGGCCTGGCCTGGGGGCTGGGCTATGCCGGGGGGCTGGCCTGCCTGGTGCTCTGCCTGCTGCTGCTGGTCCGGCCCGATCCCGCGCTCTTCGGCCTGGACCGCGACGCGGCCGAGCATCTGCGCGCCACCGCCCTGCTGGTCGCGGCCTGGATGCTGCTTTTCGGCTGGCCGGTGCTGGCCCTGCTCCCCGATCCGCCACCGCCGCGCCCGGGCTGGGCGGAGGCGGCGCGGCGCGGGCTGGACGAGATCGCCGGCGTGCTGCGCGGCCTGCCGCGCAACCCGGCCGTCGGCCGCTTCCTGCTGGCGCGGCTGTTCTACACCGACGGGCTCAACACCCTCTTCGCCTTCGGCGCCGTCTACGCCGCCGGTGTCTTCGGCATGGGCTTCGAGGAGATCCTGCTCTTCGGCATCGCGCTCAACATCACCGCCGGCCTCGGCGCCGCCGGCTTCGGCCTGATCGAGGACCGGCTGGGCTCGCGGCGGACCATCCTGGCCGCGCTGGCCGCCCTGCTGATCCTTGGCCTCGGCCTGGTGCTGACCACGGACAAGACGCTCTTCTGGGGGCTGGCGCTGCTGCTCGGCCTGTTCCTCGGCCCGGCGCAGTCGGCCTCGCGCAGCTACATGGCGCAGCTCGCCCCGCCCGGCGAGGTGGCGGCGCATTTCGGCCTCTTCGCGCTCTCGGGCCGCATCACCGGCTTCCTGGGTCCGGCCGCCCTGGCGGCGGTGACCACGGCGACGCAGAGCCAGCGCGCCGGCATGGCCACGGTGCTGGTCTTCCTGGCGCTCGGCGCCGTCATCCTGCTGACGGTGCGGGAGCCGCGGCGCGCATGAGCCTCGTCCATCTGATCACCCATCCCGAGGTCGCCATCGACCCCGCCATCCCGGTGCCGGACTGGGGCCTGTCGGAGCGCGGCCGGGTGCGGGCCCTGGCCATGCCGCGCCAGAGCTGGGCCCGAAGGCTGCGGCTCGTCGCCAGCAGCGCGGAGCGCAAGGCGCGCGAGACGGCGGCGATCCTGGCCGCGCCGCTCGGGCTCGAGGTCGTGGTCGATGCCGGACTCGGCGAGAATGACCGCAGCGCCACCGGCTTCCTGCCCGGCCCGGAGTTCGAGGCCACGGCGGACCTGTTCTTCGCCCATCCCGAGGTGAGCATCCGGGGTTGGGAGCGCGCCGTCGATGCCCAGGCCCGCATGGTGGCGGCGGTCGGGCGGGTGCTGGGCCTGGCCGGAACGCCGGGCGATATCGCCATCGTCGCGCATGGCGCGGTGGGAGCGCTGCTGCTCTGCCACCTGGCGGGACAGCCGATCAGCCGCGCGGCGGACCAACCGGGCGAGGGTGGCGGGAACATCTTCACCTTCGGTCGCCAGGACCGCGCGCTGCGGCAGGGCTGGCGGCGGATCGAGGCGGCGTCCTAGCCCGGGCGGAGCGCCCGCGGCGAGCCCGCTTCCTGGCCCCGCCTCGGGGCCGGAAGGCCCGGGAGGAGGGCCTTCGTCCCCTGGCGCCCTTGTCCTCCATCGGGCTCGGCTTCGGCGGGCGCGGGCGGCGGGACGGTCAGGCGCCTTCGGCCGGGCTGCCCTCGACGCTCTCGCTGCCCTTGCGCCAGCGGTGGGTGGAGGCGCCGAAGGCCACCATCCGGCCCGCGGCGTCGAAGACCTCCGTGCGGGCGAAGAAGATGTTGCGGCCGCGCGAGACCACCTTGCCCTCCGCCACGATCTCGCCCCCGCTGACCTGCCCGGTGAAGCGGCAGTCGAGATCGATGGTCACCGCCTTACGGAGGTTGCCCGGAACGCTGCACCACAGGCCGGCGAAGGCGGCCGCCTGGTCGATCAGCGACAGCATCACCCCGCCATGGACGATGCCGCTGCGGTTCATGTGCTGCGGCCCGGCATCGCAGACGACACGGGCGAAGCCGTCCCGCCATTCGATCAGGCGGATGCCGAGCAGCTCGTGATAGGGCGGGGGCGGGTCGGAAAGATCGGTCCTGGACATGGCGCTTTCGTGCGCCGGCATGTTGCGCCGCGTCAAGGCTCCAGCCGCGCCGCCAGGGCCGGGGCGAGGCCGGTGGTCGGCGTGGCGCCCGGACCCGGCGGCACGGGCAGCGGACGCGCCGCGACGCGCAGCAGGCAGTCCAGACTGTCCAGCACCGGAACCGGCAGGCGCGGCGCCAAGCGCGGCGCGAGCCCGGCCAGCCCCGCGCCGCCCAGCACCACGACGCCGGCCCCCGCCGCGACCGCTTCCGCCGCCTCCGCCGCCAGCAGATCCAGCGCCCGCTCGGGCTCGCGGGCGATCATGTCCCCGGTCGGCGCCACCGCGCGCACCAGGACCGAGCCGGGCGCGCATCCCCGGCTGGCGGCGAATTCCTCCAGCATCGGCACCCAGGCCGCGCCGCCGGTCAGCAGGGCCACGCGGGGCGCCATCTCCAGCGCCACCCGCAGGCTCGCATCGGCCATGCCGGTCACCGGGATGCCGGCCAGCTCGCGCGCCGCGTCCAGCCCGGGATCGCCGAAGCAGGCGATGGCGATGGCCTCCACCGCGCCCGCGTGTTCGGCGACCCGCTCCAGCACCGCATGGCCGGCAATGGCGGCGGCGGTGCGGCTGGCGATGTAGCGGGCGCCGAACCGCGCCGTCGCCGGAATCAGCCGGAGGTGAGCGAGGCCGAGGCCCGGCAGCGCCGCCTCGGCGAGGCGCAGCATGCGGCCGGTCATGGCGGCGTCGGTATTGCCGTTCAGAAGCAGGATTCGCACAGGCTTCGGACCTTCCCGGAGAACCGGCGCAGGATAGCGGCGCCACACCGCGCGGGGCAGCCCGCGAGTCGCGGCATCCGTCACTCCCGGCGGCCGCGCTTTCCTTTCAAACCAAACTCTTGCCATGCTAGGTTGCATTCCTCACTCAGCAGCAGACGACCGAGGCCCATGCCGCGCGCTTTTGCCGACCGCCACAGCGACCCCTCCCCCAGCCCCGCCGCCGGCCGGCTGGGCCAGGAGTCGGGCCGCTTCGCCTCGCCCGCGGTCATGGCGGCGCTGCGCCGGCGCGGCGCGGAACTCGCCGGGCTGGTGCTGGCCCTGGGCGGCGTCGGCCTGCTGCTGGCCCTGGTCAGCTACAATCCGCGCGATCCCTCGCTCTCCACCGCGACCACCCTGGAACCCACCAACCTCGCCGGCACCGGCGGCGCCGTCACCGCCGACCTGCTGCTGCAGGGCTTCGGCTGGGCCGGGATGCTGCCGGTCGCGGTCAGCCTGGGCTGGGCCTGGCGGCTGGCGACGCATCGCGGCCTGTCGCCCTTCGCCGGGCGGGTCGCCGCGGTGCTGGCGGCGCTGCCCCTGCTGGCCGCCGCCTTCAGCCTGGCGCCGCTGCCCGCCGGCAGCCCGGCCATGCCAGGGCCGGGCGGCGCCGTGGGCGCGCTGCTCGCCGGCAGCATCACGCAATGGGCCGGCGACCTGCTGGGCCCCTTCGGCCACGTGATCGGGCAGGTCGGCATCGTCGCCCTGGCCGGCTCGCTGTCCTTCGCGGCGCTGGGCGTGCCCCTGCTCGCCTGGCGCCAGGCGGGACGGATGGCGGGCTCCGCGGCGCGCGGCGGCGCCAGCGTCACCGCGCGGGCGCTGAAGCGCAGCATCGTCGTGCCGGAGGAGCCGCCGCCCTATGCCCGGGCCTGGCAGGAAGAGGCGCCGGCCGCCGGCGAACCGAGCCTTGGCAGCCGCCTGGCCGCACCCTTTCGCGCCGTCAGCGGCGCCATGGGCAGCGCGGTCAGCCGCCTGACCCAGCGCAGCGAGGCGCCCTCGCCGCAACTCGCCGCCATGCTCAGGGCCGCCGATATCGCCGCGGCGGAAGGCACGGCGCAGCCCTTCGCGCCCCCCGCCGGCGCTCCCCGGGGCGTTCCCGGCCGTCCGCGGGCCGAGCCGGCGATGCCGCCGCGCCCCGCTCCGGTCCATCGCGCCCCCGCCCCCGTCGCGGAGGCCGATGACGAGGATGACGACCGGATCCAGGCCCCGCCCCCGCCGGTGCGCAAGCC
>NZ_JBSXMU010000177.1:0-4790 GCF_054073225.1 Teichococcus aerofrigidensis | reverse complement strand
GCGGCGTGGCGGGCAGCAGGCTTGGCAGGAGCCAGCGCGTCACCGCCACACCGGCCAGCAGGCCGGCGGCGCCGAACAGCCCGAGCTGGCGCAGCAGCGGGACGTCGGAGGCCAGCATGGCGGTCAAGCCCAGCGCCGCGCTGCCCGCCGCCAGCAGCAGGCTCGGGGCGATGCGCCGCGCCGCGCCCGCCACCGCCTCCTCCTCGCCCTCCCCCTTCGGCCGGCGCTGGCCGAGCAGCAGCAGCGGGTAGTCCACCACCACCCCCAGCATCGTCATGCCGAAGCCGAAGGCGGCGCCATGCACGGCGCCGTGCCAGGCGGCCACGGCGGCGAGGCCGGCCAGCATGCCGGCCAGCAGCGGCACGGCCACCGCCGCCAGCACCAGCGCCGAGCGGAAGCGCCAGAGCAGGAAGCCCAGGATCAGCAGGCCGGAGAGCTGCGCGATCATCTCGACATCGGCGCGCACCGCCGCCGCCGCCTCGGCGGCGAAGACGCCCGGCCCGCTCAGCAGCAGCCGCGCCTCGCCCGGTCCGGCCCCACGGCCGGCCCCACGGCCGGCCCCACGGCCGGCCCTGGTGAAAGCCTCGTGGAACACCGCCATGGCGGCGGCCTGCGCCTCGGTGTCGCTGCCCGTCCCCGCCAGGCGGGCCAGCAGCAGGGCGCGCGGCGGACCGGCCCCGTCCTGTCCAGCCCCCTCCTGCCCGGCCCCCTCCTGCCCGGTCCCGGCGAACCAGACGCCGTGCCGCAGCTCCACCCGGCTCTCGCCGAGCCAGCCGCGCATGGTGTCGAGGAAGACGCCGGCCGGGTCGGCGAAGCCGAAGCGCGCCACGAGCGGCGCGGCCGCCGAGCGCAGCCCGGCCAGCAGCCGCTCCATCCCGGCGCGCAGCGCGGGCGCCTCGAAGAGCGGCGGTGCCGTCGCCGCCGAGAGCAGGTAGCGGTAGCGGAAGAGCAGATCCCGCTCCGCCTCGCTGAAATCCTGCGCGCCGTTGCCGACGAAGGAGAACCGGCCGGATTGGCGCAGCGCCTCGCCCAGGTCGCGGCTGAGCCGGGCCAGCTCCGGCTCCGGCGCGCCCTCGATGGCCGCCAGCATCAGCGTGGTGGCGGCGCCATTCCGCAGCTCGCCGAGCAGGAAGGTGGTGGCCGGGCCACGGGCCGGAGGCAGCAGATCGGTCAGCTCCGCCCGGAAGGCGACCAGCCGCGACAGGCCGAGGCCGAGCAGCGCCAGCGCCAGCAGGACGAGGAGAAGCCGCCTCACGACGCCGCCGGGCGCCGCGGCGGCGGAGCCTGCCGGCTCATGGGCGCGGCGTGATGGCGAGCCGCGTCACGCCCTCGCTGGCCCGGGTCACGACGTGGCGCAGGCCGCCGCCCTGGCCGGTGATCTCGATCCCCTGCACCGCGACGCGCAGCCGGGCCGAGAGCGGCGTCAGCACCATGCGCCACCGCCCCGCCTCGCCCTCCGGCCGGAAATCGATCTCGAAGTACCGCCGCAGCACCGGCAGGTCGCCCGCCAGGGTGGCGCGGACGGATTCCACCAGGGGTCGGATCTCGGGCGACTGGTCGAGGCTCAGCTCGCGCCGGATGCCGCGGCCGGGCTGCGCGAAGAGCAGCCGGTCGCCATCGGCGCGCAGGATCTCCTCCTCCGGGAAGGTGGTGTGCTTCTCCAGCCGGTCGGGCGGGGTCCAGGACAGGGTGCCGCTGCTCGGGAGCGGAATGTCGAGCTGCGGGATCGCCTTCTCCTCGGTGAACGAGGCGGTGCCGCCGGGCTCGGCCGCCAGCGCGGCCATGGCCCCCTCCAGCGTCAGCGGCGCGGCCAGGGCCGGGGGAGCGGGCAGCACCAGGGGCAGCACCAGGGCCAGGAGAGCGCGGCGGCGCGGCGAGCTCATGCCTCCATCTCCTCCCAGAAGTCGTAGAAGTTGAACCAGTTGTAGGGGAAGGCGCGGGCCACCGCCTCGATCCGTTCGGCGTAGCGCCGCGCCGCCAGGGCCAGTGCCGCCCGGCGGTCGCGGCGGTCGAGCGCGATGCGCTCGGCGAAGGGCTGGAAATGCACCTCGTAGCGGCGCGGCCCGGTCCAGACCGCGAAGGCGATCATCACCGGCGCGTCCAGCACCCCGGCCAGGATATGCGGCCCCTCGGGGAAGGCGGCCTCGCGGCCGAGGAAGGGCACGCGCGTGACCCTGCTGCGCGTCGGGTTGCGGTCGGCCAGGATGCCGACCAGCCCGCCGCGCTCCAGGCACTCCTTGGCCCGCAGCATGGCATCGGGCCGGCCGAGGGAGACGACGTCGCTCGCCGTGCCGCGGCCCCAGCGGGAGAAGAAGTCGGCGCTGATCGCGGCATGGTCGCCATGCATCAGCGCCATCACCTCCACCGGGCAGCCGGTATCGGCCACCGCGCGCATGGCGTCGAAGCTGCCGATATGCGCGCCGAGCAGGATGCAGCCGCGCCCCTCGGCGATGTGCCGGTTCAGCAGGTCGAGGCCGGTGACCTCGATGGTATAGCCGGCGCGGCGCCCGTCGAGCAGGAAGACCCGGTCGAGCAGGGTGGCGGAGAAGGTGAGGAACTGGCGGAACCGTTCCGTCAGGCGCGGCTCGCGCCCAAGCGCGCGGCGCAGGAAGGCGCGGCCGGCGGCGCGCTGCCGCGGGGCCGAGAGGAAGAAATAGGCGGTGATGGGGTAGAGCAGCGCATAGGCGACCCGCCAGCCGAGGCGGGTGATGATCCAGCCCATCAGCCGCAGCGCCGCAGCACTGCCGCGCTCGCGCTGCTCGCGCCAGCTCATGCCGGCCCGGCCAGGGGCGCCACCGCCGCCTCGCCGGCCAGCACCAGCGCCGCGCCGCTGTGGCAGCGGAAGGCGAAGCGGCCGGGCGCGGCGGGCCACAGCACCACCTCGACCGCCTCCTCCGGCGCCACCGGCGCGCTGAACTTGGCGCGCAGCAGCCGCGCCACACGGCCCCCCGCCGCCGCCCCGAGCCGCTCCAGCACGGCGTCCAGCAGCACCACGCCCGGCACCAGGGGGCGGCCGGGAAAATGCCCCGGCAGGCAGGGATGCCCGGCAGGCAGCCGGAAGAGGAAGCGGATCTCCGCGCTCATGCCTGTTCCGCCTGGCGCCGGCGCAGCGCCGCCAGGGCCGCGGCCGGCAGCTTGCCCACCCGGTCGCGCGGCAGGGCGGGCAGCAGGGTCACGCCGCGCGGCAGGAACACCGGATCGACCTGCCCGCGCAGCGCCGCCAGCACGGCCGCGCCGCTCATCCCCGGCGCCACGGCGAAGGCCAGCAGCCGCGCCGCCGGATTGCGGTCGAGATCCTCGGGCACGAGGAAGACGCCGTCCTCCACCCCCGGCACCGCCTGCAGCAGCCGGTTCAGGCTGGCGAGCGAGACGCGCTTGCCGCCCAGCTTGACGATATCGGCATGGCGGCCGAGCAGGCGGAAGGCACGGCCGCCCGCCGCCAGGGTCACGGCATCGGCCAGCGGCACCGGGCCGGGCATCCCGGCGACCAGCGCCTCCATCCGCCCGCTCGTCCCGTCCGCCGCCCCGTCCGCCGCATCGGCCGGCGCCTCCACGGGCCGCAGCGCGACGCTGTCGTAGAGGTGCCAGGCCTCGCCCTCCACGGTGCGGCGGCTGGCGATCGAGCCCATCTCGGTGGCGCCGTAGATCTCCAGCACCTCGGTGGACCAGGCGGCCTCGGCCTCGCGCGCGAGGTCGGGGTCGAGCGGGGCGGTTGCGGAGATCACGGCGCGCAGCGGCGGCAGGGCAGCGCCGGAGCGCAGCAGGGCGCGCATCTGCAGGGGCGTGGTGACCAGCAGGCGGGGGGCGGGCGCGGCGTGCAGCGCCTCGGCCACCTCCACGGGGTAGAAGAAGGGCCCGGCATGGCTGGCCGTCGCCGCGTGCAGCGGCAGGGCGAGGGTGGTCTCGAAGCCGTACATGTGCTGCGCCGGCACGGTGGCGACCAGCGTGGCCGCGCCGCTCTCCCCCGCCGGCCGCTCCAGCCCGAAGCGCGCGGCGGCGGCGCGGCTGGCGGCGACCAGCGCGCCCCAGGGCTTCGGATGCGCCCCCGGCTGGCCGGTGCTGCCGGAGGTGAAGCCGATGATGGCGACGCGCCCGGCCGGGATCAGCGGATTGGGCGGAACCGCGGGGCGGGGCCCCCCCGCCCCCGCCCCCCGCCCAGCCCCCGCCGCCCGCGCCGCCGACGCGGATGGCGCCCTCGGGCACCGCCCAGGCCGGGTCGTCCTGCACCGCGTCGGCCATCGGGTAGAGGCCGGGGTAGAGGGCGGCGATCTCGCGCTGGCGGCGCTCCGTGCGGTCGGCGGAGAGCAGCATCACCTGCCCCCGGCTGAGCGCGGCGGCGAGGCCGAGCAGCGCGTTGTAGCGATCGGCGCAGAGGTTCAGCACATGCGGCCGGTCGGGCAGCCGCGCCGCCAGCACAGCGACCTCGGCCAGGAAGCGGCGGACGGTGATGGCCTCGGCGCCGCGGCGGAACAGGATGGCCTCCGGCGCCCGGTCGGTCAGCGGGAGGGCGATGTCAGACATGGCGGATGCTCCCGGCGGCGCTCGCCTCCGCAGCGATGTCCCGGTGGGCGGTGTCCCGGTGGGCGGTGTCCCGGTGGGCGGTGTCCCGGTGGGCGGCGATGATGGCCCGCAGCGTGCGGGCCGGCGTGGCCGGGCCGAGATGCGGGAAGCAGCGGTCGCGCAGCGCGTGCTCCGCGAGGAACAGGCCGAGCATCAGCGCCGAGCCCGCCGCCGCCACCGCGCCCGGCGCCAGCCCGGCGAGCGGCGCCGCGGCCTGAAGCGGCGCGGCC
>NZ_JBSXMU010000176.1:0-4886 GCF_054073225.1 Teichococcus aerofrigidensis | reverse complement strand
CGCTCCTCATCAGGCGCATCGCCCATCCATGACCATTCTCAAACGGGCACTTAGCCGTCGTGCTCGCGCTGGCGGTGATCTTCGTATCGCGGAAGACCCCACCGCGAAGAAGGCAGAGCTGGGCATTTGGCGCTTCAATGATCGGCCTCGGTATCACTGGTGGGCTTCTCTACGCGCTTTCGCCAGCATGGACATTCGCTGACCTTATCCAACGCGGCCTTCCTCTTCGAATGTCGCCAACAGGCGAGGTCGCACTGGTTGCGGTCATTGCCTCAGTTGCGGGAGCCATCACGGCATCCGTGCGCCAGGGTCGCTTGCGTTTCCAGCGGCCGACGGCCGCCGGCATCCTGCGGTCGATCGCCGGCGGCGCGTTGATGGGAATAGGCATCGGCCTGATACCCGGTGGCAACGACGCTTTAATCCTTGCCGCAATGCCTACGCTTTCTCCGGGCGGCATAGTCGCCTACCTCGTGATGACGACCACGATCGTTTTCGGATTCGAAGCGCGTGACAGACTGGCCAGGAACGGCGCGTCAGGCCAGGGGAAAAAGTAGACGGTCCGGCGTCGTTCGTGACACCTTTGAGTACCGGCTCCGCAGGTCGTACGCCTTTCGTGGACCAATGACCCTGATAACTGTCTCGAAAGATCCTGCGTCGAGAATTCGGTAAAAAGCGTGATAGGCGTCGTCACCGCAGAAGTGGGTGTCTGTTGCCTCGTACCCCCAATTCTTGCGCGAGAATGCAAGGTTGAGAAACAGCTTCCCGGTGTTCGGTCCGTCTGCGAACTGAACGTCTACTCGGTGGCCGACCGCGCAGTACCGATATTGCCGAGACGCTGAGAGTTCGCGGCCATCCCGAAGCCGAAGTATCCCGCTTTCTCGATAGGTGAGCGCGGATTCACCTGTCGAAGCGAAATCCGCGTCGCCAATCAGTTGTTCGCCCGTCGGATCGACGTTGCGACGAAGCGCCCACTCTCCACGGAGCGTGTCCAAGACCATCGTGCCTATGTTCACGACCGATCGATGGTCATCGGCCCAAGGCGCTCATTTTTGGGTTGGACCGACGCAAACAGCAGCACAAGTGATGCCGCAAGCAAAACTGCGTCCTTCAGCAAAAACTGGCCAGGAGCGGCGGATATCGCAGGAAAGCCTCCGGCAGTTGGCTCCCCGACCCCAGGCGTCGTAAAAAAGAAGGTCAGGGTGATGAAGTAGGTCGCCGCCGACATAAGCGCGCCAAGCGCTGAGAAGGATGGGCGGAAAGCCCCTAAGGCCAGCACGACTGCGGTCGACAGCTCGATGACGCCGACAAAGTAACTTTGGCCCTGTACCCCGAACATACCCAGCCAACTCATGATCGGACTATGGCCGATGAAAGGGGCGATGCCATCGGCCTCGTAAGCCGTGAATTTCATCGCGCCGAACCAAGAGAAAACGATCACGAGCGCCCATCTCAACAGCGCCAGTTCCTTCCGACTGCGCTCGGGCACAAGCAATTCATACCGATCGAAAATACTCATATCGAACTCCTCAAAAGGGGATGATCGTCAGGGCGTCACGGACGATGGTGGCCGACTGGGCAATCGGCACACCGGGCCTGATCGCACAGACGACAGATTGCCAAGCCGCCGTGGAGGTCCGAGAACAGCGACGACAGGATGTTGTCCGCGGCCCGCTCCAGCACGACGCGATCGTCAGCCGACACTTTGCTCAGCAGCTCGGACACCGCCGCGTTCCGCAGACCTAGCAGCTTGGTCCGCTCCACCTGACCACGCGAGGTCAGCGAGACATGAACTACCCGGCGGTCAGAGGGCGACGGCGATTTCGCCACCAGGCCTTGCTCGCCTAGCCTCTCGACGACGCGAACTGCACCTGCATGCGAAAGCCGGAGAGTTTGCCGTACCTGGCCGATCGACATTCCTGGCGCGTGACCGATCGCGATCAAAGCCGCGGCCGTCTCGCCCCCCGCATTGAATGCTTCAGCGATCGCCAAGCGCACGCGGTCAGACACCGCTTGAGACAGCGCGCCAAAGATGTTGATCAAGCGATCCGAGGGGTCATCCATCGCCGCGACTCACGCAATATATGCGTCGCGCATACAATATCTGTGGGCCGGTGTCGAGCCTCGTGCCGGAGTACAAGCGTTCGCTGGAAGGCTTAGACGTCGTCGGTGCCTACCGGCCCACCTTCGCCCTCCATCCGATTGATCGCACGCACATCCTTGGCGTTGAACTTGAGCCTTACGCCGAGCCCTCCGCTATTGTCCTCGCTGATGAAAACCGCGCCGCCGCGTTCGAGCGCGTCCCGCAGCCGCGTCAAATCCGAGGCTGCAAACACGCTGGCGCCGGCTTCGAATTGAGCTAGCGCCTCTTCCTCCAAGCCTGCGATCTTGGCGACATGTGATCGCGGCCACTGAATGAGCGCTCTCGCTGCACGTGCTAGTGGCCCATTCATGTTTAATGCCTCCGTTTCGCGAACGCATCCTGTCGCCAAGATACGACCTTTCCCGCAACCGATCCGCTAGATGAGCTTCGCCATCACCACGGCGACATCCGCCATGCGTGTCGCGAAGCTCCACTCGTTGTCGTACCAAGCAAGCACGCGAACCATCCGGCCATCGACGACATCGGTCTGGGGGAGCGCGACGATCGAGGATTCGGTCCGGTGGGTCAGATCCACAGACACCAGAGGCTCTGTCGTGAATGCGAGCACCCCACTCATCGGACCACTCGCAGCCTGACGAATGGCGTCGTTCACTTCGTCGATCGTCACCTCCCGGGATGCGGAAATAGCGAGATCGACGACCGATACGTTCGGCGTTGGCACGCGGATTGACGAGCCATGGAGCTTGCCTTTCAGTTCTGGCAGCACGCGTCCGATTGCGTTCGCGGCTCCGGTCGAGGTTGGGATCATCGACAGCGCGGCTGCCCGTGCGCGGTAGAGATCCTTATGCACCGTATCCAGCGTCGGTTGGTCACCGGTATAGGCGTGAACCGTGGTCATGTAGCCCCGCTCAATGCCACATAGATCGTTCAGTATCTTCGCGACGGGCGCGAGGACATTCGTGGTGCATGAGCCATTCGATACGACGACATCTTCGGTTGTCAGCGTTTCGTGATTGACCTTGAAGACGATCGTCTTGTCTGCGCCCTCGCTGGGCGCGGAGACGAGCACGCGCTTTGCTCCTGCACGGATGTGCGATTCAGCCTTCTCCTTGGAGGTGAACAAACCCGTGCATTCGAGCGCCACGTCGACTCCAAGCTCGTTATGCGGAAGCTTTGATGGATCGCGCTCCGAAAACACTTTGATTTTACCGGACCCGATGTCGATCCAGTCTTCGCCGGTGGCTATCGATCCTTGAAAGGGGCCGTGAACTGAATCGTACTTCAGGAGGTGCGCCAACGTAGCAACCGGCCCGAGGTCGTTGATCGCAACCACCTCGATGTCATCACGCCGTAGTTCGACGATCGACCGTAAGGCCAGTCGTCCGATCCGACCGAAACCGTTGATTGCGACCTTGACCGTCATGCCTGTGTCCCCTGGTTCGCCGAACTGGCTACGGCATACGCACTTCGCTCAGTGCCGCCTGGCACGCGGTGGTCGTCTCCAGCAGCGAAAGCTTGCCGATCAGACCATCCTCATTATGTATGCGCCACGCATAGACCTATCCGTCTGTTGGCTGCAGGTCAACGAGGCAATGTCGGCATGGAGGATTAGGTTTGCGCCGCCCGGTTTCACAATCGACCTGGTGAAGGCACGCATACCGGCGAGATGAAGTGGCGTTGATGTTTACCCAAGAAGAAGAGAGGAGGCTGGCTGCGGCTAGAGCAGTCGACGAGATCGAAGACGGCATGTTCGTTGGCCTTGGGACCGGAAGCACAACAGCCTATGCCATTAAGAGCCTGAGCGACCGCATTCGGCAGGGCCTTCGCATCACCGCTGTCGCCACCTCCCGAGCGACCGAAATGTTGGCTCGTCGTCTCGCGGTGCCGCTCGTTCCTTTTGAGCAGTTCAGTTCGATAGACCTCACGATCGACGGCGCTGACGAGATCGACTGCCACTTTCAGGCGATCAAAGGCGGCGGCGGCGCCTTGCTCCGAGAGAAGGTCGTGGCCGCCGCTTCTAGCCGGATGATCGTGATCGTAGACGCTAGCAAAGTCGTTCAACGACTCGGCGGGTTTCCTTTGGCGGTCGAAGTCGTGCCCTTCGCGAGCGAGTTCGTTCGAACGCATCTTGCCAACCTCGGAGCCAGTGTGACGCTTCGCTCGGTCGGCGGAGAACCATTCATCACAGACCAGAGCAATCACATCTTGGATGCAGCCTTCGGCAAGGCCCTTAGGCCGATCGAGATCGCCGGAGCGATCGATGCCATCCCCGGCGTAATGGAGCACGGCTTGTTTCTCAGCGAGATTGACACTGTGGTGGTCGGACGCGGTGAGACGGTCGAGGTGCATCTCAGAGAGCAAGCCCCCGGATCCCTCCGTTAGGTGCCGACGAGGGGTGGCACCTGGCGCAGGCGTGATGTGATTCGGCCGTCGGGCAGCCAAAATCACGACAGCCCACCCCGATCTATAGCCGCCAGGTATCGCCATTTTGTGTGTCCCGACGATCGAAGTCCTGTATTCCAATCGTCCGCGCCATCCGCAGCATATCCTAAGCCACTGTAAAGGCGCACCTTTCGGCTTGCCAGAATCCCCCGGCGCCGCAGGGGTATGGCTTGCTGTCTATGCTTCGCGCACATATAGATGGGGCAATGGATGGACCTCGAGATCGAAATATCTTCGGGGCGTTCGCACTCATGATCAGCGACGACATCGTTCGCGCTAGTTCATCGCGGGTCGTGTCCCTGGTCGTGGTGTAGGAGGCGGTCACCGCGGTGAACCTGGGTAG
>NZ_JBSXMU010000175.1:0-5188 GCF_054073225.1 Teichococcus aerofrigidensis | reverse complement strand
CGGTCGGGCCGGGCGAACTGGCCGGCTGAGGCAGCCCCCCCGCGCCGCGCCGCCGTCCCGCCAGGGCGGCCTGGACCGGCCGCGATGGCGGTGGCATTGCCCCGCCACCAGGGGCCGGAGCGGTGGATGGCGGCGTGCTGAGCGGCGGGTTGGATCGAGGGCGGAAGCCGCCGGGGCCACGCCGGCGCTGCTGGCCGTGGTGCCGCCTCCCGGCATGGGCCCTCCTGCCGCTGCTGACCCTGCCGGCCCTGCTGGCGCCGGCGGGCGGCCGGGCGGAGCCGGTGGAGCCTCCGGCATCGACCGCCGAGCAACTGGCCCGCTGCGGCCCGACCGTCACCCCGCCCCCCGGCGCGGCGCGGGATCTGCGCCTGTCCTTCACCGACCTGGTGCCCTTCGCGAGCGAGATCCTGGCGCGGCACGACATCCGCGCCAGGATCGACCGCGCCGACCGGCAATTGCGGCTGGAGCTGCATCTGGGGCAGGTGCGGGACCTGCAGGCGCCGGAGGGAAATCCCGCCACCCTCTACCTGCCCGGCCAGACCGCCGAACGCGCCCTGCGAGATCCGCGCTCGCGCCTCAGCCCGCTGTCACAGGTGGATGAGGCCACGGTGAAGGCCGCCGACCTCGCCTACGATATCCGCCAGCCGGAGGCCTCCGGCGCGGGCGGCCTCTCGCTCGACACCACGCCCCTGCTGCGCGACCTGCCGGACTACCGCCTCGCCGCCCTCCATACCGATGCCTATACGGGATTCGCGGCCGCCGTCCTGGAGGCCAGGCCGGAGTCGGGCCTGGCACCGCACCGGATCTACGCCGTCGCCGGCACGCATGTCTTCGAGCATCGCGACTTCCGCGGCTGGGCCTCGGGTCTGACCTTCGGCCGGGCGCAGTTCTCGTCGAACGCGGCGCTGCGGCTGGTGCGCGACGCGGCGGACTATGCGCGCGGCGGTGGCGAGGTGGTGCTGACGGGGCAGAGCCAGGGCGGGCTGACGGCCCAGGGGCTCGGCTTCCTGCTGCAGGCCTATCTCGATGCCGGAGGCGGGCCGCACCATCTCGTGCATGTCGTCTCCTGGGGCGGGGTGGGGGCGCAGGAGACGCTGGAGCGTGTGGTGCGGGACGCGAAGGCGGGCGAGGCGCGCGGCTTCAGCGCCGCGCTGGAGCGCCACTGGGCCGCGACGGAGGATGACTACGCGACGGTCTCCGAGGTCTGGAGCACCCTGGGCCGGGCCTGGGCCGGCCTGTCGCCGGACGCCGTCCCCGGCCATGTCGCCGCGACCATGCGGCGGATGCGCGTGGTCGGCTACTTCTTCGAGATCGACCTCTTCGCCCGCGCCGGCACCTTTCCCGGCACGCTGCTGGCCTTTCCCACGGCGCTGATCCTGCCCGATGCCTGCGACCTGACCGTGGCGGAGGCGCTGATCGGCTATGGCGGGGGGCGATTCGGCGTGCGGCTGGAATCGCATTTCCTGAAAGGCTACAGGCGCGCGGTCGGGCGCGGCGCGATCGCCGTGGCGCGGCCGGCGCTGCCCGCCAAATGGGCCTGGGTCACGGACACGCTGCCGCTCTTCGAGCGGCTGGGCTATCTCTGGCTGGAGACGCTGTCCTTCAACGCCGCCTCGGTCAGCCCGGACTGGTGGCGGCAATGTCAGGCCGCCCCGCGGTGGATGACGCCGGCCAACCTCTCCTGCCGGCAGAGCTGGTGGCCGGGCTGCGGCCCGGCGCCGGACGAGCTCCGCTGGTGCCTGGTGCGCGAGGCACCGCAGGGCCGGCCGCCACCCCTGCTGCCATGAGCCGGGCGGCGCGGGCTGCAACCGCAGGCTGCGCCCTTGGCGGCCCCACGTTCAGGGCTTCGTCGTCCGGCCCCACCCCGGCTCCGGGGATGGATTGAGCAGCGACCGGATCAGCTGCGCCTCCTGCTCCAATTGCCAGATCTTGCGATGCGCGGCCATGAGGTCGGGTTTGTTGCGCCTCTGGTCGGACGGCAAGACATTCTGGCTGGCGATGACTTCAAGGGAATAGAGGAGGACTTTGGCGACCTCGATCTCACCTTGATCGCAGGCCTGATGGAAGGCCTGGAAGATCTTGTCCGAGACCCGACGGCTCTGGCGAGGTCTTGCGCGGCCCGGAAAGTTCTGGGGGAAATTCTGTGACATGCTGGTCTCGCGGCGTGAGGATCTGCGATGGGTAAGGCAACCATACATCCATTTTACGAGATGAATAATATTTTTTGGTATGAGGGTGCTGCCTTTCTCCCTGCCGGGTTGCCGCACGCCGGGGGATACCCGGCCGACTTTCCGGCCCCGCCCGGGTAAGTCTGGAATCTTTCCCGGCAGTACCCGAAGCCGACCGGGGGCTTTGGCGGGGGCACTGTATTTTAATTGAGACGAACTGACAATATGTGACAAAGCTGGCGGGGTTGTGGGTGGAGGCGGTGCAAGAATTCGTCGTTACTTCACTTATCGAACAATTAAGAGCGCTTCCCCATGTTCACGCCCCCCACCACCCGCGCTGCCGCCCGCATCCGTATCCAGGTTGCCCAGGAGCTGCTCATGGACGCCCTGAACGAGCCCGCGGCCGAATGCCGCCGGACCGTCATGGAAGCCCTGATGGAGGTCGATGCCGCCGAGCGGCTGCTGAGCTTCGGCGAGGCCGGGACGGACGAGGAAGCCGCCGACGAGGAGGATGAGGGGGAGGCGGGCGAAACGGCGCCGCTGCTGCGTATCGTCGGCCGCCCCGACTGATCCGTGCCGGGCCGAGCTGGGCTGGGCCGTGCTGGGCTGGGCCGGGCGGAGCGCTACTCCTCCCGGCTGCTGCGCTCCTCCAGGGGTGCCTCCTGCCGGGACAGGATGCCGGACAGCGGGTCCTCTCCGTGCAGCCCGCGCAGCGTTGCGCCCGACATGTAGGCGGCGCGGCCCAGCAGCTGCGCCGCCACCGGCAGGGTCAGCAGCAGCAGCAGGATCGTGCCCGCCCCCGTCACGATGCCGTCCCGGCTGCCATCGATCAGCATGCTGCCCAGCAGCACCAGGCTGGCGCCGAGCGTGCCGGCCTTGGTCGCCGCGTGCATCCTCTGGAACGGGTCGGCCAGCCGCACCACGCCCAGCGCGGCGATGCAGAGGAACAGCACGCCCAGCCCCTGGGCGAGCCATGCGAGGCCCTGCGTCAGGCTCATCTCCCGCCTCCCTTGCGCTCCAGGAAGGCGGCGAAGGCGCAGGTGGCGATGAAGTTGATCAGCGACAGGCCCAGCGCCACGTCGAGATAGGCCGAGTGCCCGGTCAGCGTCGCCGTCAGCGCCGCGAAGCCGATCGCCACGGCCGTGAGCATGTCGAGCGCCACGAAGCGGTCGGCATAGCCCGGCCCGTGCAGCATGCGGTAGGCGGCCAGCGCCAGCGGCGCCAGTAGCACCAGGATCAGCAGCGTGGTCATGGTTCCAGCCTCCGGATCCAGCGTTCATAGAGCCGCTTGAAGCGCGCCACCGCCCGCGCCGGATCCTCGGCATCGAGCAGATGGACATAGAGCCGGCGGCGATCCTCGCTGACATGCAGGCAGGTCGAGCCCGGTGTCAGCGAGAGGAAGCAGGCGAAGATCACCGTCGCCCAGGCGTGGCGCAGTTCCACCGGCACGATGACGATGGCCGGATGGGTGCGTGGCTGCCTCGCCAGGACGATCCGCGCCACGGCGATCGAGGAGACGACCAGGTCGATCAGGAAGATGCCCAGCAGGACCAGCGCCGCCAGCACCTGCCGGGGCAGGGCGAGGATCCTCATGGCGCGCCTCCCGCCGCCGGCAACAGGGGCGCCGCCGCCAGCGCGGAGAAGCGGGAGACCGGGTCCACCAGCAGCCCCATGGCCAGCGTCAGGGCGGCCAGCAGGCCGATCGACCAGAGCATCGGCGCCGGCACGGCGCGCGGCCGCGCCGGCGGGCCCTCGGGCCGCCGCGGGGGCGCGTCCTTCCAGAAGGCCTCGATCCAGACCGTCGCCATGCAGTAGAGCGTCAGCAGCCCGACCAGCAGCGCCGTGCCCGCCAGCCAGAGGTGCCCGGCGCGCAGGCTGGCATCGATCACCAGCAGCTTGGCCCAGAAGCCGGAGAAGGGCGGCATGCCGGCGAGCGACAGGGCGGCGATGGCGAACAGTGCCGCCAGCGCCGGCCGCCGCCGCATCAGCCCGCCGCACCGCCGCAGGTCGTAGCTGCCGCAGGCGCGGCGGATCGCGCCGGCCAGCAGGAACAGCGCGGCCATGACGACGATGTGGTGCAGCATGTAGAACACCGCGCCGGTCAGGCCGCCGGGCGTGGCCAGCGCCAGCCCCATCAGCATCTGCCCGACGCCGCTGACGATGCTGAAGCCCAGCATGCGGCGGATGTCCCATTGCGCGAAGGCGCAGAGCACGCCGGCCAGCATGGTCGCCGCCGCCATGCCCAGCATCACCTCGCGCAGTCCCGGCACCGCCGGCAGCACCATCGGCAGGATCCGCAGGCAGGCATAGACGCCGACCTTGGTCAGCAGCCCGGCGAAGGCCGCGGCCACGACGATCGGGGCGGTGTGGTAGGAGGCGGGCAGCCAGAAGAACAACGGGAAGAAGCCCGCCTTGATGCCGAAGCCGGCGAGCAGGAGGAAGGCCGTCACGGTCAGCCCGGCCGAGGGCGCCATCTGTGGCACCCGCACCGCCAGCTCCGCCAGGTTCAGCGTACCGGTCAGGCCGTAGAGCAGCGCCACGGCGGTCAGGAACAGGATGGTGCCGAGGATGTTCATCGCCGCGTAGCGCAGCGTGCCGTCGAGTTGCGCGCGGCTGCGGTCGAGCAGCAGCAGCCCCATCGCCGTCACCAGCATCACCTCGAACCAGACATAGAGGTTGAAGATGTCGCCGGTGAGGAAGGCGCCGTTCACCCCCGCCATCATGCCGAGGAAGAGGGGATGGAAGCCGGCCCTCTCCTGGCTGCGGCGCAGCGCGGCGCGGCCGAAGAGGAGGGCGGCGCAGGCGACGAAGGCGCTGACCAGCACCAGCGCGGCGCCCAGCGGATCGGCGCTGAACACCACGCCGAAGGGCGCGGGCCAGCCGCCGAAGGCAGTGACGACGGGGCCCGCCGACAGCACGCGGGCGAGCAGGGCGGCGGCGCCGAGCAGCAGTGCGAGCAGCGTCACCGCCGTCACGCCGCGCTGCGCCGCCGGGCGCGCCCCGAGCAGGGCGGCCAGCGC
>NZ_JBSXMU010000174.1:0-5489 GCF_054073225.1 Teichococcus aerofrigidensis | reverse complement strand
CCGGCGAACAGGCCCCGCGCCACCTCGAGGTCACGCGGCTCGGCCTCCTCGGCCAGCAGCGCCGTGGCCTGCGTGGCGAGGCGCTCGGCATCCCGCGCCTGGATCACCTCGGCGGCGGGCGGCGGGCCCCATTCGGCCTGCAGGCGCGCGCCGGCCAGCAGGCGCTCGGCCGTGCGGCGGCGGTTCGGCGGCACGATCAGCACCGAGGTGCCCTTGCGCCCGGCGCGACCGGTGCGGCCCGAGCGGTGCAGCAGGGTCTCCGGCTCCTTCGGCAGCTCGGCATGGATGACGAGGCCGAGATCCGGCAGGTCGATGCCACGCGCCGCCACGTCGGTCGCCACGCAGACCTGGGCCTTGCCGTCGCGCAGCGCGTGCAGGGCGCGGCTGCGCTCGGCCTGGGACAGCTCGCCGGACAGCGCCACGGCGGAGAAGCCGCGCTCGGCCAGGTTGCCCTGCAGGCGCGCCACGGCGGCACGGGTCGAGCAGAAGACGATGGCGCGCGGGCTGTCCGAGGCACGCAGCAGGTTGACCACGGCGCGCTCGACATCCTGCGGCGCCACCAGCGCCGCCCTGTAGGCGATGTCGCCGTGCTGGCCACCCTCGCCCTTCGCCTCGATGCGCAGCGCGTCGCGCTGGAAGCTCTCGGCCAGGCGGGCGATCTCGCGCGGCACGGTGGCCGAGAACAGCAGCGTGCGGCGGTCCTCCGGCGCGGCGTCCAGGATGCGCTCCAGCTCCTCGCGGAAGCCGAGGTCGAGCATCTCGTCCGCCTCGTCCAGCACCACGGCGCGCAGCGCCTCGGGGCGCAGGTTGCCGCGCTCCAGGTGGTCGCAGAGCCGGCCAGGCGTGCCGACGACGATATGCGCCCCCTGCGACAGCGCCCGGCGCTCGGCCAGCGGGTCCATGCCGCCGACGCAGCTCACCACCCGGCCGCCGGCGGCGGCGTAGAGCCAGGACAGCTCGGTGCGGACCTGCAACGCCAGTTCGCGGGTCGGTGCCACCACCAGCGCCAGCGGCACGCCGGCCGGCGGCAGGCGCTCGGCCGTCCCCATCACCTCGGCCGCCACCGCCAGGCCGAAGGCCACGGTCTTGCCCGAGCCGGTCTGCGCCGAGACCAGCAGGTCTCGCCCATGGGTCTCGGCCTGCAGCACCGCGTCCTGGACGGAGGTTGGCTCGGTGTAGCCGCGCTCGGTCAGGGCGCGCAGCAGCGCTTCGGGCATCGCGGGGAAGGGCATGTCTGTGAAAAATCCGCCGTAGTCTTCGGGTGTCGGTGTCCGCCGGCGCACCCGGTGACGGGGCGCTGCAGGGGAGCCGGGGGCCATCGGGGCACCGGGCTGGCGCCGCCTTACCGCTTTTCCCCGGATTTTGCACGAAAAGCTCCCCATTGGGTGCGAGCCATGCGGAGGTTGCATGGGTTCCGGTGGCGCTTCGGCGCTTGCATGCCGGCTGTGGTTTCCCCATTCTCCGCTCCTGGAAGGGGAATAGCCTTCCCGCGGGGATTTGACGGATGCAGCTTGCGCCGCGACACCAAGTGCTAAAGCGCCAGGAAGCCGGGGACGCGCGTCGCCAGCTTCGTGGATCATCCGACCATCTGGGGGATCACGAAGTGGCCATGACCTGCCGAATGCATCGCGACTGACCACCGCGATTGACCACCGGGGCCTCCGCCCCTCCCCTGCCCGTCCGGGCCTCGTCCCGCCGTTGCCAGACCGACCGGATCGCCCATGCCCGTATCCTCCGCGCCTCCCGACCCCGCCATCCGACTGCGCGGCCTGAAACGCCATTTCCCCGGCCGCGGCGGCGTGACGACGCGGGCGCTCGACGGGGTGTCGCTGGACGTGGCGGCGGGCGAGATCTTCGGCATCGTCGGCCGCTCGGGGGCCGGGAAATCCACGCTGATCCGCTGCGTCAACCTGCTGGAACGGCCGGATTCCGGCGCCGTCACGGTGCTCGGCCAGGACCTGCTGGCGCTCGACGGCCGGGCGCTGCGCGAGCGGCGGCGCGGCATCGGCATGGTGTTCCAGCACTTCAACCTGCTCTCCTCCCGCACGGTGGCGCAGAACGTCGCCTTCCCGCTGGAGATCGCCGGCGTGCCCGCCGCCGAGCGCGCGCCGCGCGTGGCCGAGGCGCTGGCGCTGGTCGGGCTGGCCGAGAAGGCCGAGGCCTATCCGGCGCAGCTCTCGGGCGGGCAGAAGCAGCGCGTCGGCATCGCCCGGGCGCTGGCGCCGCGCCCGCGCATCCTGCTCTGCGACGAGGCGACCAGCGCGCTCGATCCCGAGACGACCCAGGAGATCCTGGCGCTGATCCGGCGGCTGCGCGACCAGCTCGACCTCACCGTGCTGCTGATCACGCACGAGATGGCGGTGGTGAAGGAGATCTGCGACCGCGTCGCGGTGATGGAGCGCGGCCAGGTGATCGAGGAGGGCCGGGTCTTCGATGTCTTCACCCAGCCGCGCCATCCGACGACGCGGCGCTTCATCGCCGACACCATCGGCCATTCCATCCCGCCCGGCACGGTGGCGCGCCTGCCCGGCCCGCGCGAGGGCGAGGAGCGGCGCCTGCTGCAGGTGCTCTTCGCCGGACCGAACAGCACCCGCTCGGCGATCAGCGAGGCCTCGCGGCGCTTCGGCGTCGATCTCAACATCATCTCGGGGCGGATCGACGAGATCGCCGGCGAGCCCTTCGGGCTGATGGCGCTGGCCGCCTACGGCCCGGCGGCGCAGATCGAGGCCACCGTCGCCTGGTTCGGCGAGCTGGGCCTGGTCGTCACCCCCGTGGAACCGCAGGCGGAGGCCGCGTGACATGATCCCCTGGCTCAGCCCGATGCTGGAGCAGCTCTTCGTCGAGGCGGCGCTCGAGACGCTGACCATGGTGGCCGGCGCCGCCGCCATCGCCATCCTCCTCGGCCTGCCGCTCGCCCTGCTGCTGCATGCGACGGATCGCGGCGGGCTGGCGCAGAACGGCCTGGTCAACCGGCCGCTCGGCCTGCTGATCAATGCCGTGCGCTCGACGCCCTTCATCATCCTGATGGTCGCCATCGTGCCCTTCACCCGGCTGGTCGCCGGCACCTCGATCGGCACCGGCGCGGCCATCGTGCCGCTCTCGCTCGCCGCCACCGCCTTCATCGCCCGCCTCTTCGAGACCGCCTTCCGCGAGGTGGACCGGGGCGTGGTCGAGGCGGCACGGGCGATGGGCGCGACGCGGCCACAGATCCTCTGGAAGGTGCTGGTGCCCGAGGCCATGCCGGGGCTGATCGCCGCCGTCACCGTCACGCTGGTCAGCCTGGTGGGCTACTCCGCCATGGCCGGCGCGGTCGGCGGCGGCGGGCTCGGCGACCTCGGCATCCGTTTCGGCTACCAGCGCTTCATGCCGGAGGTGATGGCCAGCGTCGTCGCCGTGCTGATCCTCTTCGTGCAGGGGCTGCAATCGCTGGGCGACTGGCTCGTCCGCCGCGTGCGCCGCCGCTGAAACCGCCGTCCAGAAGACGCTCCCCAGAAGAAGCTCCAGGAGAACCGCCATGTCCCTCTCCCGCCGCACCCTCCTCGGCAGCGGCCTCGCCCTGCCCGCTCTCGCCACCACCGCTGCCCCCCCTGCCGCCCGGGCCCAGGGCGGGCCCGAGATCGGCACCGCCGCGCGGCCGCTGCGCATCGGCGGCACCGCCGGGCCCCACAGCCAGGTGCTGGAGAAGGTGCAGGAGATCGCCGCGCGCGACGGCCTGATCCTGCGCATCGTGCCCTTCACCGACTACATCACACCGAACGCGGCCCTGGCGGCGAAGGACCTGGACGCCAACAGCTACCAGCACCAGCCCTTCCTCGAGGCCACGGTGCGCGACCGCAACCTGCCCCTGGTCGCCGCCGGCAAGACGCTGGTCTTCCCGATGGGCGTCTATTCCCGCAAGCACAGGAAGATCGCCGACATCCCGAACGGCGGCCGCGTCGCCATCCCGAACGATCCCACCAATGGCGGGCGGGCGCTGGCGCTGCTGGCGGCGAACGGCGCCTTCAGGCTGACCGAGGGCGCCGATTTCCGCGCCACCGTGGCCGATGTGGTGGAGAACCCGAAGCGCCTGCGCATCATCGAGCTGGAGGCGGCGCAGATCCCCCGCGCGCTGGATGAGGTCGAGGCGGCGGCGATCAACACCAACTTCGCCATCCCGGCCGGGCTCAACCCGGTGCGCGACGCCATCGCCATCGAGAGCGCCGACAGCCCTTACGCCAACCTCATCGCCGTGCACCGCGACAACAAGGACGCTCCCTGGGTGAAGCGCCTGGTCGCCGCCTACCAGAACGATGAGATCAAGAAGTTCGTCAAGGAGACCTTCCAGGGCTCCGTGGTGCCGGCCTTCTGATGGCCCGCCTTCCGGGGGAGAGGATGATCATGCTGAACCGGCGTTCCCTGATCCTGGCGGGCGGCACGCTGCTGCTGCCCGTCCTGTTCCGCCTGCCCGCCGGCGCCTCCCTGGCCCGGGCGCAGGGCGCGGAGATCGGCACCGCGGCACGGCCGCTGCGGGTCGGCGTCACCGCCGGCGTGCACGCGCAGGTGCTGGAGGCGGTGCGCGACGTGCTGGCGAAGCAGGGCTTCGTCCTCCGCATCACCGAGTTCTCCGACTTCATCCAGCCCAACGCGGCGCTGGCGGCCGGCGAGATCGACATCAACACCTATCAGCACCTGCCCTTCCTGGAGGCGCAGAAGCAGCAGCGCGGCTACGACTTCGTGCCGGTCGGCAAGACCGTGCTGACGGTGATGGGGGTGTTCAGCCGCAAGCACAGGACGATCGGCGATATCCCCGACGGCGCCCGCATCGCCATCCCGAACGACCCGACCAATGGCGGCCGCGCCCTCCTGCTCCTGGCCAAGGCGGGCCTGTTCACGCTGCGGGAAGGCGCCGACTACCGCGCCACGGTGGCCGATATCACCGCGAATCCGAAGCGCATCCGCATCCTCGAGCTGGAGGCCGCCTCGATCGCGCGCGGGCTGGACGACGTGGATGCCGCCGCCATCACCGGCAACTACGCCGTGCCGGCCGGGCTGAACCCCCTCAAGGAAGGCCTCGCGGTCGAGGGCACCGACAGCGCCTATACCGTGCTGGTGGTCGTCCGCCGCGGCGATGAGAACAGGCCCTGGGCGCTGCGGCTGGCCCGCGCCTATGCCGACCCCGCAGTGAAGGACTTCGTCGAGAGAACCTTCGGCGGCGCGGTGATCGTCGGCGCCTGACGCGCCTCAGCCCTCGGGTGGCAAAGCGCCGAAAGCGCGCCAGGCGCGCAGGTTCTCGCGCAGCCGCTCCGGCGTGGCAGGCTCCGGGGCGGTGGCCTCCGGCCCCGCCGCCTCCAGCAGCGCCGCCACCGCCGGCATCAGCTCCGGCGCCACGGGCAGCGCGCCGCCCAGCGCCGGCGCGGCCAGCCAGCCCACTCCGGAGGCGCAGAGCGCGCGGTTCAGCCGCCAGGCGGCCTGCGGGTCCGGCAGCGGGCTGCGCACCGGATGCGCGCAGC
>NZ_JBSXMU010000173.1:0-5504 GCF_054073225.1 Teichococcus aerofrigidensis | reverse complement strand
GGGGGGGGGGCCCCCCCAGCCGGCGCCCCCCCTTTTTGGGGGGGCCCGGGGGGGCCCCCCCCCCCCCCCCCCCCGTCCGGCTCCGGGAGGGACCCTGCGTGCTGGATGTCTCGCTCATACTGGCTCCATGCTTCCTGTTGTGGAGGCGGGCCGTGGGGGCGGGGCCGGATCAGCCCGGCCGCGCCCCTCGAGGCACGTCACGTACAGCACCGGCAGGAAGATCAACGTGAGGATCGTGGCGCCGAGGAGACCGCCCATGATGGCGAAGGCCATCGGCCCCCAGAACACCGTGGGCGTGATCGGGATCATGCCGAGCACCGTGGAGATGGCGGTCAGCATGATCGGCCGGAAGCGGGAGGTGCTGGCCTCCAGCGCCGCCTCGGCGACGCCGCGCCCCGCCGCGCGCTCGGCCTCGATCTGCGTCACCAGGATCACCGCGTTCTTGGCGATCATGCCCATCAGCGACAGCACGCCCAGGATGGCCACGAAGCCGAGCGGGCTGCCGGAGAGCAACAGGGCCGCCACCACGCCGATCAGACCCAGCGGCACCACGCTCAGCACGATGAAGAGCCGCGAGAAGCTCCTCAGGTGGAAGATCAGCACGGTGAGCATGATGAACAGCATCAGCGGCACGACCGCCGTCACCGAGGCCAGGGAGTCGGCGCTTTCCTCAACGATGCCGCCCGTCTCGATCCGGTATCCGGGCGGCAGCGCCGCCGCCGCCGCGGCGATCCCCGGCGCCAGGTCGTCCACCACGTCGTTCGGCAGCACGCCGCGCGGCAGATAGGCCTGGACCGTCAGCGTCGGGATGCGGTTCCGGCGCGTGATGATCGGATACTCCTGCTCGTAGTCGAAGGTGGCGAACTGGCTGAGCGACACCGTCCGGCCGCCGGGGATCGGAACCTGCAACGTCCGCAGGGCCTCGACCGACATCCGTTCGGCCTCGACCGCCCGCACCACCACATTGATCAGGTAGATGCCGTCACGCATCTGCGTCACCGTGGTGCCGGAGATCGCCGCGTTCAGGGCGCTGGCCACCGCCGCCGAGCTCAACCCGAGGCGCCGGGCCTCGTCCTGGTCCACCCGGACACGGAGCTGGCGGGCGGGCTCCATCCAGTCGAAGCTGGTGCCGCGCGTGGCGGGATGCGCGGCCACAACTCCGGCCAGGTTCATCGCCAGCTCGCGCACCTCGTCCGGATCGTCGCCGGAGACGCGGTACTGGATGGGCCAGCCGACCGGCGGGCCCAGCTCCAGCGGATAGACCCGGCCGACCACTTCGGGGAACTGCTCCAGCAGCACCTGCTCCAGCCGCGTCTCCAGCCGGTCGCGGGATTGCAGGCCCTTGGTGATCACCACGAGCTGGGCGAAGAAGTTGTTCGGCGGTTGCACGTCCAGCGGCAGGTAGAAGCGGATGGCGCCGCGGCCCACATTGGTGCTCCAGCGCTCGACATCCGGGTCCCGGGCCAGGATCGCCTCCAGCCGCGCCGCCGCCGCGTCGGTCGCATGGATCGAGGCGTTCTGCGGCAGGGTCAGGTCCACCATCAGCTCATAGCGGTCCGAGGACGGGAAGAACTGCTGGCTGACGAAGCGCATGCCGAAGACCGAGAGGACGAAGAGCCCCACCGTCGCGGCGATGGTCACCCAGCGCCAGCGGATCGCCGTGCCGAGGAAGGAGCGGTAGACCCGCACCAGGCGCCCGGGCTCGTTGGAGGTGCCGGGCCTGGGCGGCCGCAGGATCAGCACGCCGAGCAGCGGCGCGAAGATCACCGCCACCAGCCAGGACACCAGCAGGGCGATGGTGACGACCGCGAAGATGGAGAAGGTGTATTCGCCCGCCGAGCTGCGGGCGAAACCGACCGGGACGAAGCCGGCGATGGTCACCAGCGTGCCCGTCAGCATCGAGAAGGCGAGGGCACGGAAGGCGTAGGTGCCGGCGGCCTCCTTGCTGTCGCCGGCTGCGAGCCGGTTCATCATGGCGTCCACGGTGGTCATGGCGTCGTCCACCATGAGGGCGAGCGCGATGATCAGCGCCCCCAGCGAGATGCGCTGCAGGTCGATGCCAACGATCTGCATGATGGGAAAGACGATGGCGAGCGTCAGCGGGATGGCCAGGGCGACGATGGCGCCGGGCCGCACGCCGAGGCTGACGAAGCTCGCCACCAGGATGATCGCGATCGCCTGCCAGAGCGATCCCATGAAGTCGGCGATGGCCAGCGCGACGGTGCGCGGCTGCTCGGCCACCGCGCTCATCTCGATCCCCACCGGCGTGTCGGCCATGACGCGGCGCGCCGCCACGTCGATGTTGTGGCCGAGCTGCAGCACGTCGCCGCCATCGCGCATGGAGATGCCGAGGCCGATCGCCTCCCGCCCGTTCACGCGGAACATCGGCTGGGGCGGATCGGCGTAGCCGCGACGGACCTCCGCGATGTCGCTCAGGCGCAGGATGCGGCTGCCCTGGGCGGCGGGCATCGCGAAGTTCATCGCCCGGATGTCGCCCTCGGATTCGAAGGAGCCGGAGACGCGCAGCAGCAGCCGCTCCTGCCCGCCCTCGATGGTGCCGGTGGGCGAGATCAGGTTCTGCGCCTGCAGCGCGCCGATCAACGCGTTGCGGTCGATGCCCAGCCCCGCCAGCTTCTCCATCGAGAACTCGATGAAGACCCGCTCGTCCTGCGCCCCGATGAGCTCGATCCGGGAGACATCGGGGACCTTCAGCAGCTCCGAGCGCATCTCCTCCACATGGTCGCGCAGTTCGCGATGGGTGAAGCCGTCCGCCGTGAAGCCGTAGACGATCCCGAAGGTGTCGCCGAAATCGTCGTTGAAGAAGGGGCCCTGGATGCCGGGCGGGAAGGTGTGGCGGATGTCGCCGATATTCTTGCGGACCTGATACCAGGTGTCCGTGACCTGGGCGTCCGGCGTGCTTCCCAGCAGGTCCACATAGATCAGGCTCTGGCCGGGCTGGGTGAAGCTGCGCAGCCGGTTCAGGTTGGGCGTCTCCTGCAGCCGGCGCTCCAGCCGCTCGGTGACCTGGTTCAGCGTGTCCTCCATGGAGCCGCCGGGCCAGTTGGCCTGGACGATCATGGTGCGGATCGTGAAGACCGGGTCCTCCGCCCGGCCCAGCCGCAGGAAGGAGAGGGTGCCGGCCAGCACCGCGACGATCATCAGGTAGACGACGATGGAGCGGTTGTTCAGCGCCCATTCGGAAAGGTTGAACGGCCTCACCGCGCGGCGCCCCCGGCCGTGCCCTGGGAGGCGGCCTGCGCGGCGCCGAGCACCCGGACCTGCTGGCCTGGGCGGAGGGTCTGCGCCCCCGCCGTCACCACCACCTCGCCGTCCCGCAACCCGCCGGCGATGATGGCGCGCGCGGCATCGTAGCGCGCCACCTCGACGGGGCGCAGCGACACGGTGGAACCCTGTCCATCCACCACCCAGACCGCCGGACCCTGGTTGGCCCGGGTCAGGGCCGAGGCCGGAACCTCGATGCCGCTCACTCCGCCGATTCGGATGCCGCCATTGACGGTCGAGCCCAGCCGCATGGCCTCCGGCGGGTCGATCAACCCGACGCGCACCCGGAAGGTGCGCGTCACCGGATCGGCCTGCGGCGAGACCTCCCGCACCCGTCCGGTCGTCCGGACCGCGGGGTTGCCGCTCAGGGACACCGTGACCAGCGGGTCGGGCTCCGCCTGCTCCATCAGCCGGGCGGGCACGTCGAACACCGCGTCGCGTCCGCCCTCACGGGCCAGGGTCACGATGCGCTGGCCCGCCGCCACCACCTCGCCCGGCTCGGCGCCACGGGCCGTGACGACACCGTTCGAATCCGCCACGAGGTCGGTATAGGCGAGCGTCGTCTCGGCGATGTTCTCCTGCGCCAGGCTGGCATCCACCTGGGACTGCGCGGCCTGCAGCCGCCGGACCGCGTCGTCGTAACTGGCGCGGGTGGTGAAGCCGCTGCGCAGCAGCTGGTTCTGCCGGTCGTAGTGGTTGCGCGCCTGCACCAGCGCCGCCCGCGCCGCCGCGGTGGCCGCCCGGGCCGCGCGCAGATTGTCGCGCGGCGTGCTGTCCTCCAGCCGCGCGATGACCTGGCCGGCGCGGACCTGATCGCCGACGTTCACGCCGCGCTCGATCATCCGCCCACCGATGCGGAAGGCCAGGCCGACTTCCTCGGCCGCCTCCACCTGTCCGGTCAGCGCCACCGTCTCGCCGCCCGGCTGCGACACCGCGACGCTGGCGCGGACCGGGCGCGGCGGTTCAGGCGGCGGCGGCTCGGCCGGGCCGCAGGCGGGAAGAGCCAGGAGGCCGGTGAGCACCACACCCCGCAGCACCAGTCTCGTCAGGATGGCGGGTCCAAGTGCTTGCGGCATCCCGAGGCGCCTCCGTTGCAAATGCCACAAGGGCACAGCGATTCCGTCGGCCGGCACCGGCCGGGCCGGCCGCTCCTCCAAGGGAACAGGCGCCGGCACGCTCCGGAGCCGGCGATGCGACGCCGCGATTCCATCGGCTGCGGAAGCTTAGCCACAGGAGTTCGAGGTGTGAACAATTCGAAATCAGAATAACCTGAATAAGATGTGTTGGCGTTGCTCTTTCGTGAAACAAACCTGAATGCACCGTCCCGATGGACGTGGACATGCGCAAGGTGCAGATTCCACCCGCCTGGCAGGCGCCGCCTCCGTTCCCCTGCGTCTCCGGTGAGGCGCCCCTCCGCTCAGCGGGGGATCAGCGCCCCGGCCGCGCGGTCGGCGGCCTGCTCGCTCGCCAGGAGGCCGGCGGCGACGCCCGCCCGGTCCTCGGCGCTCCGGTTCTGGCTCATCTTCCGCTTGCCCTCCAGCCGCACGATCGGCAGCCGCAGGCCGACGATCCCCCGGAGCTGGGCGCGGATGAAGGCGCCCGGCGCGTCGCTGACGGCCCAGGGCTCGGCCCGGCCTGCCTCCCGCTGCTCCGTCAGGCGGGTGACGACCTCGAGCAGGCGCTCCGCATCCTCGAAGAACTCGGCCGGGCCATAGGCATGGACGGCGACGTAGTTCCAGGTCGGCACGACCTTCCCATGCTCCTGCTTGGAGGCATACCAGGACGGGCTGACATAGGCGTCCGGCCCCATGAACACCGCCATCGCCTCCCCCGCCGGCGGCAGCTTCCATTGCGGGTTCGCCCGCGCCAGATGGCCGTAGAGCGTGCCGTGAGGGCCTTCCCCTGGCACCAGGAACAGCGGCAGCGGCGTGGCGGCCAGGCCCTCGGAGGTGGCGGTCACGAGGGTCGCCAGGCGGGCTTCCCGGATCGTTCCATGCAGGGCGGCGAGATCATCCTCGCGGAAGGCGGGCGGGACATACATGCTGCGGGACCTCCAACAGGCTGGACGATGCCCGGTTTCCGGCCCGGAAGGAACATCCAGTTCCCGGGCTCCGCGAAAGGCCGGTTTCCGGAGATCCCGCCAGATCCGCGACAGCAACGGGACCGGATCGCCGCCGCCGGCGCGGGGGGGCCCCCGGGCGGGGCCGCGCGGGGGGGGGGGG
>NZ_JBSXMU010000172.1:0-5520 GCF_054073225.1 Teichococcus aerofrigidensis | reverse complement strand
CCCCCCGCGCGGCCTCACCTTGAGAGGACGGCCGCATGAACGAGCTGATGAAGATCCTGGGCCAGACCGGCCAGGCGATGACGTTCGATCAGATCAAGATCACCATCGCCAGCCCGGAGCAGATCCGCTCCTGGTCCTATGGTGAGATCAAGAAGCCCGAGACGATCAACTACCGCACCTTCAAGCCGGAGCGGGACGGGCTGTTCTGCGCGCGCATCTTCGGTCCGATCAAGGACTATGAGTGCCTGTGCGGCAAGTACAAGCGGATGAAGTTCCGCGGCATCATCTGCGAGAAGTGTGGCGTCGAGGTCACGCTGGCCAAGGTGCGCCGCGAGCGGATGGGCCATATCGAGCTGGCCTCGCCGGTCGCGCATATCTGGTTCATGAAGTCGCTGCCCTCGCGCGTCGGCCTGATGGTCGACATGTCGCTGAAGGAGCTGGAGAAGGTCCTGTACTTCGAATCCTATGTGGTTCTGGAGCCGGGCCTGACCGACCTCAAGCTGCACCAGCTGCTGACCGAGGAGCAGTACCAGTCCAAGCAGGACGAGTTCGGCGAGGATGCCTTCTCCGTCGGCATCGGGGCCGAGGCGGTGAAGCAGATGCTGGCCGCCATCGACCTGGACCGCGAGAGCACGCAGCTGCGCGCCGACCTCAAGGAGACCACCTCCGAGGCCAAGCGCAAGAAGCTGGTCAAGCGGCTGAAGATGATCGAGAGCTTCGCCGAGGGCGGTGCCCGCCCGGAGTGGATGATCCTCGACGTCGTGCCGGTGATCCCGCCCGAGCTGCGCCCGCTGGTGCCGCTGGACGGCGGCCGCTTCGCGACCTCCGACCTGAACGACCTGTACCGCCGCGTCATCAACCGCAACAACCGCCTGAAGCGGCTGATCGAGCTGCGGGCGCCGGACATCATCGTGCGCAACGAGAAGCGCATGCTGCAGGAATCGGTCGACGCGCTGTTCGACAACGGCCGCCGCGGCCGCGCCATCACAGGGGCCAACAAGCGCCCGCTGAAGTCGCTGTCCGACATGCTGAAGGGCAAGCAGGGCCGGTTCCGGCAGAACCTGCTCGGCAAGCGCGTCGACTATTCGGGCCGTTCGGTCATCGTCGTCGGGCCGGAGATGAAGCTGCACCAGTGCGGCCTGCCGAAGAAGATGGCGCTGGAGCTGTTCAAGCCCTTCATCTACTCGAAGCTCGAGAAGTACGGCCACGCCACCACCATCAAGGCCGCCAAGCGGATGGTGGAGAAGGAGCGTCCCGAGGTGTGGGACATCCTCGAGGAGGTCATCCGCGAGCATCCGGTGATGCTGAACCGGGCGCCGACGCTGCACCGGCTGGGCATCCAGGCCTTCGAGCCGGTGCTGGTCGAGGGCAAGGCGATCCAGCTGCACCCGCTGGTCTGCACCGCCTTCAACGCCGACTTCGACGGCGACCAGATGGCCGTGCACGTCCCGCTGTCGCTTGAGGCGCAGCTGGAAGCGCGCGTGCTGATGATGTCGACCAACAACATCCTCAGCCCGGCCAACGGCAAGCCGATCATCGTGCCGAGCCAGGACATCGTCCTCGGGCTCTACTACCTGTCGCTGGAGACGCCGGAGTACCGCGTCGCCGACGAGCAGAAGGCGCCGGCCTTCGCCGATATGGGCGAGATCGAGCAGGCGCTGGCCGCCGGCGTGGTGACGCTGCACACCAAGATCCGCGCCCGCCGTCAGGGCGTGGACGCGGAAGGCCAGCGGATCACGGAGCGGGTGGTGACCACCCCGGGCCGGATGATGATCGGCGCGCTGCTGCCGCATGACGCGGCGCTGCCCTATGCGCTGGTCAACCGCCAGCTGACCAAGAAGACCATCTCGGACGTGATGGACGCGGTCTACCGCCATTGCGGCCAGAAGGAGTCGGTGATCTTCGCCGACCGCCTGATGTCGCTGGGCTTCCGCCAGGCGGCCAAGGCGGGCATCTCCTTCGGCAAGGATGACATGATGATCCCCGCCGAGAAGGAGGGGCTCATCGCGCGCACCAAGGCCGAGGTGAAGGAGTTCGAGCAGCAGTACCTGGACGGCCTGATCACGGCCGGCGAGCGGTACAACAAGGTGGTCGACGCCTGGTCGCGCTGCACGGACGAGGTCGCCGGCGCCATGATGAAGGAGATCTCCCGCCAGGAGGTCGGCCGCGTCACCAACAGCGTCTGGATGATGTCGCATTCCGGTGCCCGTGGCTCGCCGGCGCAGATGCGCCAGCTGGCCGGCATGCGCGGCCTGATGGCCAAGCCCTCGGGCGAGATCATCGAGCAGCCGATCATCGCGAACTTCAAGGAGGGTCTGTCCGTCCTTGAGTACTTCAACTCCACCCACGGCGCCCGCAAGGGCCTGGCGGACACGGCGCTGAAGACCGCGAACTCCGGCTACCTGACCCGCCGACTGGTCGACGTGGCGCAGGACTGCATCATCGTCGAGAACGACTGCGGCACCGAGCGCGGCATCACCGTGCGCGCGGTGATGGATGGCGGCGAGGTGGTCTCCTCGCTGTCCGAGCGGATCCTCGGCCGGACGGTGCAGCGCGAGATCCTCGACCCGGCGACGGGCGAGGTGCTGCTGCCGCGCAACGCGCTGATCGAGGAAGCCGATGCCGAGCGCATCGAGAAGGCCGGGGTGGAGGAGGTCTATATCCGCTCCGTGCTGACCTGCGATGCGCGGTCGGGCGTCTGTGGCCATTGCTATGGCCGTGACCTGGCGCGTGGCACGACGGTCAATATCGGCGAGGCGGTCGGCGTCATCGCGGCGCAGTCGATCGGCGAGCCGGGCACGCAGCTCACCATGCGCACCTTCCATATCGGCGGCGCGGCGACCCGTGGCGCCGAGCAGTCGGCGGTCGAGGCGACGAGCGACGGCACGGTCTCGGTGCTGAACCGCAACGTGGTGGCCAATTCGGCCGGCGTTCCCATCGTGATGTCGCGCAACTGCGAGATCGTGCTGACGGATGCCAATGGCCGCGAGCGTGCCCGCTACCGCGTGCCCTACGGCGCGCGCCTGCTGGTGCTGGAAGATGGCGCCGAGGTCACGCGCGGCCAGAAGCTGGCGGAGTGGGACCCCTTCACCCTGCCGATCATCACCGAGAAGGCGGGTATCGTCGAATATGCCGACCTGATCGAGGGCGTGACCCTGGTCGAGCGGCAGGACGAGGTGACCGGCCTCTCCTCCAAGGTGGTGGTGGACTACAAGCAGGCGGCCAAGGGTGCCGACCTGCGGCCGCGCATCATCCTGAAGGACGAGAAGGGCCATATCGTCAAGCTGCCGAACGGCGCCGAGGCCCGCTACTTCCTGTCGCCGGATTCGATCCTCTCGGTCGAGAACGGCGCCCAGGTGCAGGCCGGCGACGTGGTGGCCCGCCTGCCGCGCGAATCCTCCAAGACCCGCGACATCACCGGTGGTCTGCCGCGTGTGGCCGAGCTCTTCGAGGCGCGCCGGCCGAAGGACCACGCGATCATCAGCGAGGTCGACGGGCGCGTCGAGTTCGGTAAGGACTACAAGGCGAAGCGTCGCGTCCTGGTGGTGCCGGAGCAGGTGGGTGACGAGCCCCCCGTGCCGCGCGAGTACCTGGTGCCGAAGGGCAAGCACGTCTCGGTGCAGGAAGGCGACTACGTGAAGGCCGGCGACCCGCTGGTCGACGGCCCCCGCGTGCCGCACGACATCCTGCGCGTGCTGGGCGTCGAGGCGCTGGCCAACTATCTGGTGAACGAGATCCAGGACGTCTATCGACTGCAGGGCGTGAAGATCAACGATAAGCATATCGAGGTGATCGTCCGCCAGATGCTGCAGAAGGTGGAGATCCTGGAGCCGGGCGACACCACCTTCCTGGTGGGCGAGACGGTGGAGCGCATCGAGTTCGAGATCGAGAACGAGAAGCGCATCGCCGCCAAGGAGCGTCCGGCGCGGGCCGAGCCGGTGCTGCAGGGCATCACCAAGGCCTCGCTGCAGACGACCAGCTTCATCTCGGCCGCCTCCTTCCAGGAGACGACCCGGGTGCTGACCGAGGCGGCGGTGGCCGGCAAGGTCGACCACCTGGCGGGGCTGAAGGAGAACGTGATCGTCGGGCGCCTGATCCCGGCCGGCACGGGCTCGGTGATGAACCGTCTGCGCGCGCTGGCCGCCCAGCGTGACGGGCAGCGGCTGCCCTCGGGCCAGGGCGCTCTGCCCAAGCCCGGCAGCCAGGCCGCGGAGTAGGACAGGCCCGGCGGGGGGGAGCTCTCCCTCCGCCGGCCAGGCTTGAGGTGGCCGGCGCGGTCTGCGCTGGCCGCATGGGAGCCGGGCCCCGTCGGGGCCCGGATTCATGTGTTCAGGGGCGCGGCGTGCTTGACTCATTGGGGGTCGGCGCGTAGGTTCCGCGCCCTCGACGGGGTCTTGTCCGCCATAGGGACATGGCCTGCGGAGTTCTGGACGATAGGTTCTGAGCAGCCGGCGCCGCCCTTTTCGGGCTGAGGCCGGAGGCGGGACAAGCCCGAAGGGTGGCGCGAAAGCGCTGCTTCCTCGGGCGATCTTGCTTGGCAAGGGGCCTGGGCGTTCGAAGAAGGTCACGAAGGGGCGTCATGCCGACGATCAATCAGCTCATCGCCACGGGGCGTGAGCCCAAGCCGAGCCGCAACAAGGTTCCGGCGCTGCAGGGCTGCCCGCAGAAGCGTGGCGTTTGCACCCGCGTTTACACGACCACGCCGAAGAAGCCGAACTCGGCTCTCCGTAAGGTGGCGAAGGTCCGCCTGGTGAACGGCCACGAGGTCGTCTCCTATATCCCGGGCGAGGGGCACAACCTGCAGGAGCACTCCGTGGTGCTGATCCGCGGCGGTCGCGTGAAGGACCTTCCGGGCGTGCGCTACCACATCCTGCGCGGCGTTCTGGACACGCAGGGCATCGCCAAGCGGCGCAAGCGGCGCTCGCTCTACGGCGCGAAGCGGCCGAAGTAAGGGATCAAGAGCGATGTCGCGTCGCCACAGCGCCGAGAAGCGCGAAGTTCTCCCCGATCCGAAGTTCGGTGACCTCGTGCTCAGCCGTTTCATGAACGTGCTGATGTACGACGGCAAGAAGAGCACCGCCGAGCGGATCGTCTATGCCGCCATGGACACGCTGAAGAAGCGGGGCGGTCCCAACAGCGATCCGCTGCGCCTGTTCCATGAGGCGATGGACAATGTGAAGCCGGCCGTCGAGGTGCGTTCGCGCCGCGTCGGTGGTGCCACCTATCAGGTGCCGGTCGAGGTCCGCCCGGAGCGGCGCCAGGCCCTGGCGATCCGCTGGTTGATCGAATCCGCGCGCAAGCGTGGCGAGCACACCATGGAAGAGCGGCTTTCCTCCGAGCTGATGGACGCGGCCAACAACCGCGGCACCGCCGTGAAGAAGCGCGAAGACACGCACCGGATGGCAGAGGCCAACAAGGCCTTCAGCCACTACCGCTGGTAACAGACCCGATCGGGAACGAAGACAATGGCGAAAGCTAAGTTTGAGCGGACGAAGCCGCACTGCAACATTGGCACGATCG
>NZ_JBSXMU010000171.1:2500-5638 GCF_054073225.1 Teichococcus aerofrigidensis | reverse complement strand
GGGATGATGGATGCGGGGACAGGATTTGAACCTGTGACCTTCAGGTTATGAGCCTGACGAGCTACCGGGCTGCTCCACCCCGCGGTGGTGTGTGTGTCGAGTGATGAGTTCTGGCTGGGTGGCCCGGCGGCGACCTACTCTCCCGCGCCTTGAGGCGCAGTACCATGGGCGCTGGGGTGTTTCACGGCCGAGTTCGGGATGGGATCGGGTGTATCAACCCCGCGATAGCCACCGGGCCACCGAGCCAGAACTGTCATCACGGATGGTGTGGTGAGACTGATTGGTGATATCGGGTGTGTGAGTGCGGATTGGTGCTGCGTGCGGTGTGTTTTGCACACTGCGTGTGATGGGATGAGATCGTTTGGGTGATTAGGACCGCTCAGCTGCGCCTGTTACCAGGCTTCCACTTGCGGCCTATCGACGTGGTGGTCTTCCACGACCCTTGGGGAGACCTCGTTTAGAGGCTGGTTTCCCGCTTAGATGCCTTCAGCGGTTATCCGTTCCGTACTTAGCTACCCAGCGATGCTCCTGGCGGAACAACTGGTACACCAGAGGTACGTCCATCCCGGTCCTCTCGTACTAGGGACAGATCCTCGCAAGTCTCCAACACCCATGGCAGATAGGGACCGAACTGTCTCACGACGTTCTAAACCCAGCTCACGTACCGCTTTAATCGGCGAACAGCCGAACCCTTGGGACCTGCTCCAGCCCCGGGATGCGATGAGCCGACATCGAGGTGCCAAACCTCCCCGTCGATGTGGACTCTTGGGGGAGATCAGCCTGTTATCCCTAGAGTACCTTTTATCCGTTGAGCGATGGCCCTTCCACGCGGGACCACCGGATCACTAAGGCCGACTTTCGTCTCTGTTCGCGCTGTCGCGCTCACAGTCAGGCGGGCTTATGCCTTTGCACTCAACAGCCGATGTCCGACCGGCTTGAGCCCACCATCGCGCGCCTCCGTTACCATTTGGGAGGCGACCGCCCCAGTCAAACTGCCCACCACGCAGGGTCCCGGCCCCAGCTAATGGGGCTCGGTTAGACACCAGAAAGGCGCAGGGTGGTATTTCAAGGATGGCTCCGCCGAAGCTGGCGCCCCGGTTTCATAGCCTCCCACCTATCCTACACAGCCCCTTCCTGGTGCCACTGCGAAGTTGCAGTAAAGGTTCATAGGGTCTTTCCGTCTGACCACGGGTACCCCGCATCTTCACGGGGAATTCAATTTCGCTGAGCCCATGCTGGAGACAGTGGGGAGGTCGTTACGCCATTCGTGCAGGTCGGAACTTACCCGACAAGGAATTTCGCTACCTTAGGACCGTTATAGTTACGGCCGCCGTTTACCGGGGCTTCGATTCAAGGCTTGCACCTCTCCTCTTAACCTTCCGGCACCGGGCAGGCGTCAGACCCTATACGTCATCTTTCGATTTCGCAGAGCCCTGTGTTTTTACTAAACAGTCGCCACCCCCTGGTCTGTGCCACCCCACACTGGTTGCCCAATGAGGGGTCTCGCTTATCCCGAAGTTACGCGAGCAATTTGCCTAGTTCCTTCAGCATGGTTCTCTCAAGCGCCTCGGTATACTCAACCAGTCCACCTGTGTCGGTTTCGGGTACGGTCTATATGTCAGAGCTATTTCCTGGAGTGATCCAGCAGCCCGTCCAATCCGATAAGGACGAACAACGTTTCACACTCGTCACTTCTGACAGGCCCAGGAATATTCACCTGGTTTCCATCGGCTACGGCTGTCGCCCTCGCCTTAGGGGCCGGCTCACCCTGCGCGGATTGGCCTTGCGCAGGAACCCTTGGACTTTCGGCGGGAGAGGTTCTCACTCTCCTTGTCGCTACTCATGTCCGCATTCGCACTTCCGATACCTCCAGGAGCCCTCACGGGTCTCCCTTCGCAGGCTTACGGAACGCTCCGCTACCGCTTGTCAAAGACAAGCCCACAGCTTCGGCAGATGGCTTGAGCCCCGTTACATTTTCGCCGCAAGACAGCTATTAGACCAGTGAGCTATTACGCTTTCTTTAAAGGATGGCTGCTTCTAAGCCAACCTCCTGGTTGTTTTGGCCGTCTCACATGCTTTCCCACTTAGCCATCATTTGGGGGCCTTAGCTGGTGGTCTGGGCTGTTTCCCTCTCGACAATGGACCTTAGCACCCACTGTCTGTCTGCCAGGTAGCACTCACCGGCATTCGGAGTTCGGTAGGGTTTGGTAGGACTTTGGGTCCCCCTAGCCCTTCCGGTGCTCTACCTCCGGCGGTGTTCGCCTGACGATCTACCTCAATAGATTTCGCGGAGAACCAGCTATTTCCGAGTTTGATTGGCCTTTCACCCCTAGCCACAGCTCATCCCCGACTTTTTCAACAGGCGTGGGTTCGGCCCTCCAGTGCGTGTTACCGCACCTTCAGCCTGGCCATGGCTAGATCACTCGGTTTCGGGTCTTCTGCCTGCAACTCAACGCCCTGTTCGGACTCGCTTTCGCTGCGCCTACACCTAACGGCTTAAGCTTGCTGCAAACAGAAACTCGCGGACCCATTATACAAAAGGTACGCCGTCACCCCCACACTTGCGCATGGGCGGGCTCCGACTGCTTGTAGGCGTTCGGTTTCAGGTCTCTTTCACTCCCCTTGTCGGGGTGCTTTTCACCTTTCCCTCACGGTACTTGTTCACTATCGGTCACCAAGGAGTATTTAGGCTTGGAGGGTGGTCCCCCCATGTTCAGACAGGGTTTCACGTGCCCCGCCCTACTCGAGACCCCAGAGAAACACTACGCCTACGGGGCTATCACCCGCTATGGCCGGCCTTTCCAGACCCTTCGGCTTCTTCTCTCTGAGATACTGGCCTGCTCCCCTTTCGCTCGCCACTACTCGGGGAATCTCTGTTGATGTCTTTTCCTCCGGCTACTGAGATGTTTCAGTTCACCGGGTTCGCCTCCTGAACCTATGAATTCAGTCCAGGATCTCCCTAAGGAGGGGTTGCCCCATTCGGACATCCGCGGATCAACGATCGCTCGCATCTCCCCGCGGCTTATCGCAGCGTGCCACGTCCTTCATCGCCTCTTGGTGCCAAGGCATCCACTGAACGCCCTTCTCATACTCAACCCATCACCGCCCGCACGCAGGACCAAGCCGCACCCTTCGGCG
>NZ_JBSXMU010000170.1:0-5900 GCF_054073225.1 Teichococcus aerofrigidensis | reverse complement strand
GGGCCAGGCGGCGCAGCAGCTCGGCGGCGATCTCCGGCAGCAGCGCGGCGGCGGCTTCCGCATCCCCGGGCGCCGGCAGGTCGAGGGCGAGGGCCAGGCCGCGCGGCGTGGGCGGCGCCGGCTGGGCCGGCAGGCAGAAGGCGAAAAGCTCCAGCAGGTCGCAGGCGCCGGGCAGGCCGGACAGGCCGAGCCGCCGTGCCGTGGCCGGGGCATGGACCAGGATGGGCGGGCCGAACTCGCGCAGCAGCTCCGGCAACTCGGCCGGGCGCGGGGTGAACAATTCGCCATCAGGGGTGAGCAGCGCGGCGCTGCCGGGCGCCGGGGCGACCAGGGCCGGGCCGCTCGGCAGCACCAGGCGGGGGGGCAGGGCGTCGTTCCGGCCCTTGGTGGCAGTCACCGGAGGAGAGTAGGGGCAAAGCACGAACGAAGCCAGCCGCCAGCGGGGTTTTTCCAATCGTGATGGCCGCGCGGGGTGGCTTTGGCCGCCCTGCCGACTGGGCGCGTTGACCGCGGCACGCGGCGCTGGCATGGGGCGGGAATGACCGCCGATCCATCGCTCCGCACCGTCAAGGCCTGGCCCTTCGAGGAAGCCGCCAAGGTCGCCGATCGCCTCGCCGCGTCCGGCAAGAAAACGGCGCTGTTCGAGACCGGCTACGGCCCTTCCGGCCTGCCGCATATCGGCACCTTCGGCGAGGTGGCGCGCACTTCCTGGGTGCGCAATGCCTTCACCCGCCTGACCGGCCTGCCGTCCCGCCTGCTGGCCTTCTCGGACGACATGGACGGGCTGCGCAAGGTGCCGGACAACGTGCCGAACGGCGATGTGCTGCGGCAGCATCTCGGCAAGTCGCTGACCGCCATCCCCGACCCCTTCGGCACGCATGAGAGCTTCGGGCACCACAACAACGCCCGGCTGCGCGCCTTCCTGGACGCCTTCGGCTTCGAGTACGAGTTCGCCTCGGCCACCGACTACTACCGCTCGGGCCGGTTCGACGCGGCGCTGCTGCGGATGCTGGAGGCGCATGAGGAGGTGCGGCAGGTGATCCTGCCGACGCTGGGGCCGGACCGCCGCGCCACCTATTCGCCCTTCCTGCCGGTGCATCCGCGGACGGGGGTGGTGATGCAGGTGCCGGTGGAGGAGACACGGCCCCAGGACGGGACCATCGTCTGGCGTGACCCGGAGAGCGGCGAGCGCTTCGAGACGCCGGTGACCGGCGGCCATGTGAAGGCGCAGTGGAAGGCCGACTGGGCGATGCGCTGGTTCGCCCTCGGCGTCGATTACGAGATGTCGGGCAAGGACCTGATCGACAGCGTCCGCCTCTCCTCGGCGATCTGCCGGGTGCTGGGGGCCGAGCCGCCGGTCAGCATGACCTACGAGCTGTTCCTCGACGCCAATGGCCAGAAGATCAGCAAGTCCAAGGGCAACGGGCTGACGATCGAGGAATGGCTGCGCTACGCCCCCCCCGAGAGCCTGGCCTATTTCATGTACCAGCAGCCGGGCCGGGCGAAGCGGCTGCATTTCGACGTCATCCCCCGCGCCACGGACGAGTACCTGCAGCAGCGGGAGCGGCTGCGCGCCAGCCAGGACCCGGCCAATCCGGACTGGCACATCCATGGCGGCGAGGTGCCGAACACGCCGGAACCTCCGCTGACCTTCGGCATGCTGCTGAACCTCGCCACGGTGGCTGCCGCCGACACGCCGGAGCGGTTGTGGAAGTTCGTGCGCAACTACGCCCCCGGCGCCACGCCGGAGACGCAGCCGCTGCTGGGCCAGCTGGTCGAGTATGCCGTGGCCTATGCGCGCGACTTCGTGCTGCCCGGGCTCACGCCGCGCGCGCCGACCGCGGAGGAGCGGCCCTGCTTCCAGGCGCTGATCGACCTGCTGCGCGCGCACCGGCAGGAGATCGAGGCGCTGCCGCCCGGCCTGCCGCAGGCCGAGCGCATCCAGGTCGACGTCTATGACGCCGGCCGGCGTGAGCCCTTCATCCAGAAGATGAAGGACGGCTCGAACGGCGTCTCGCGCGGCTGGTTCAACGCACTGTACCAGGTATTGGTGGGCGCCGATCAGGGGCCGCGCTTCGGCAGCCTCGCCGCCGCCTATGGGGTGCCGGAGACCATCCGCCTGATCGAGGAGGCGCTGACCCGACCACCGCGGGAGGCGGTCGCGGCGGAGACGGCAAGGGCGTGAGCCGGGCAATCGGCCTGCTGCGCCGGCACGGGCCGACGGTCTTCGGCCTCGCCCTGCTGGTCGGCGCCCTCTATGTGGTGCAGCGGGAGTTCCGCGACCTCTCCATGGCGGATGTCCGCGCCGCCCTGGACGCCATCCCGGGCCGGCAGCTCTGGGTGGCGGCGGGCTGGACGCTGCTCGCCTATGCGGTGCTGACGATCTACGACCGCCTCGGCTCGGTCTATGCCGGCAAGCCCGTCAGCTACGCGCGCAGTTCGCTGGCCTCCTTCTGCGCCTATACCCTGGCGCACAACCTCGGTTTCGCCGCCGTCTCCGGCGCGGCGGTGCGCTACCGCTTCTACGCGGCATGGGGGCTGACCCCGGGCGAGATCGCCAAGGTCATCGCCTTCACCAGCCTGACCTTCGGCCTGGGCGGCATGGCGCTGGGCGGCATGGTGCTGATCTGGGAGCCGGAGGTGGTGCCATGGATCGCCGAGAACCTGCCGCACTGGGCGATGCAGACCGTCGGCGTGGCGCTGCTCGGCGTGGTCGCGACCTATATCCTGCTCTCCCGCCTGCTGCCGCATTTCACCGTCTTCGGCCACCGCATCGACCTGCCCGGCTTCCGCATGGCCTGCGCCCAGACCCTGCTGGCCGGCGTGGATGTCGCGGTGACGGCAATGATCTTCTACGTTCTGCTGCCCGAAGCGCCGGGGCTGAGCTTCGCGCGGTTCCTCGGCATCTACCTCGCCGCCTACACGGCGGGGCTCGCGGCCAATGTGCCCGGCGGCCTCGGTGTCTTCGACACGGCGGTGCTGGTCGGGCTCGCGCCCTATGTGCCGGCGCCGCAGGTCATCGGCGCCCTGCTGATCTTCCGCTTCTTCTACTACATCATCCCGCTCTTCCTGGCGGGCATCCTGTTCGCCGGCTTCGAGATCGGTCAGCGCCGCCACCTGCTGAGCGGATTCGGCGCCGAGGCCCGCGTGACGGATGCGCTGGAAGGCCCGGTGCTGGCCGGGCTCTCGGGCCTGGCCGGGGGCGTGCTGCTGTTCATCGGCGCCCTGCCGGCGCGCGGCTCGCAACTGGCCGTCTGGGCCGGGGACTGGGCCGCGCTGGCCAGCCAGTTCGCCGCCTCGCTGATCGGCTCGCTGCTGCTGGTGGTCGCCTATGGCATGGTGCGGCGACTGAGGATCGGCTGGATCGGCGGCATCGTGCTGCTGCTGCTCGGCTGCTTCATCACCCTGCTGCGCGGCGAGCCATGGTGGATCTCCGGCGGCTTCGCCGTGCTGGGTGGCCTGCTGGCCTGCTTCAGCACCGCCTTCTACCGCGACGCCCGCCTGACCGGCGAGCCGCTGGCCCGCGGCACGCTGCTGCCCCTGACCGCCAGCGCGGCCGCCGCCCTGGTGCTGGCGCGCATCGCCTGGGAAGGGCCGGTGTCGCACGAGCCCTGGTGGGAAGTGCCCTTCTCGGACGAGGCGCCACACACCCTGCGCTTCGCCGTCGGTCTCTGCGGCGTGCTGCTGCTGGCGGCGGCGGCGCGGCTGTTGCGGCCGGCGCGGATTCGCGCGCCCTCCTACGACATGGCGACGCGGGCGCGGCTGGCCGCGCTCGGGGCCCGCGTGCCGGCGGAGGGCGATGGCGCCCTTTTCGTCGAGGGCGGGCGCGGCGCCGGCTTCGCCTTCGTCCGGCGTGAGCAGGTCTGGATCGGCATCGGCGACCCGGCCGGCGATGCCTCGGCCCGCATCACCGCCATCTGGCGCTTCCGCGACCTCTGCGACCGCAACGGCGTGGCCCATGCCTTCTGGCAGGTCGGGCCGGAACTGCTGCGGGCCTATGAGGATACCGGCCTGGCGGCGCTGCCGCTGGGGCAGGACCGCTACCTCGTATGCCCGGCGGAGAGCGACCCGGAGCTGGTGCTGAAGGCGCTGGGGCGGGAGGCGCCGCCGCGCTGAAGCGGATCGCCCATCGGGCCGCCTATTGGCTCGCCCAGAGGATGCGGTGCATCCAGGCCAGCTCGGCGAGGTCGAAATTGTAGTTGGGATGCGCCGGGTTGAGGCTGGCCAGCTCCACGCGGCGGGCGGATTGCCGCACCAGCTGCTTGGCCATCACCTCGCCCTTCTGGGTGCGCACCACCACGCGGTCGCCCCGCCGCACCGGCGAATTGGGCGAGACGATGACGATGTCGCCATCGCGGAACACCGGCTCCATGCTCTCGCCCGAGATTTCCAGCGCATAGGCATTGGGGTCGGAAAGTTCCGGCGTGCTGATCTCGTCCCAGGAACCGCCGACCGGGTAGCCGCCATCACCGAAGTAGCCGTCGCCGCCCGCCTGGGCCAGGCCGATCAGCGGGATGCGCCGCCCCGCCGCGCCGCTGCGGGCGCCGGACTGCAGGGCCGGGGTCCCGGTGACCAGGGAGGCGAAGCTGTCCATGTCGGTGCCGGTGGCCAGGAGGATCTTGGCGATGCTCTCCGTCGAGGGCCAGCGCGCCCGCCCGTCGGCGCCGAGGCGCTTGGAGGGATTGAAGGCGGTCGGGTCCAGCCCGGCCTTGCGGGCCAGGCCCGAAGGGGAGAGACCGTGCTCCGCGGCCAGGGCATCGACCGCCCGCCAGATGTCGTCATGACGCATGGGCGGAATATCCTAGGCTTCCGGTCTGATTGCAATAGGAACATCATCACAAATAGGTGTTGACACCTATTAAGAGAATCGCAATGGTTGGGCGGTATTCAACTATTTGGCGAGAACGCTCATGGCCACCGCCCCCCGCAGCACCACTGCCATCTATGCCTCGATGCGCCGTGCCGAGCCCTTCCGCAGCGCGGAGGAAGCCTGGATCTGGACCATGGCCGCGCTGGTGGCGCGCCGTGACGGCGCGCGCATCGTCGCCGGCGCCGGCCGGGCGCTTCGCCCCTGCGAGCCCGACGACGTGGTGAAATGCCTCGACCGCCTCTACCGCCAGCGCCGCATCGATCTCGTGCATGCCCGCATCCTGCGGATCTGGGGCGAGCGGGGCGAGGCGCCGAACCCCCGCTACGCGCGCGAGAAGAACGACTGGCGCATCTGGACCGAGGCGCTGCGCCGCCTGGAATGGCCGCTGCGGATGAAGGGCATCGTCGAGGGTCCGGGGATGGACCTGACCGAGGAGGCAGTGGTGGTGGAGTGGCCGCTGCGGACCCCGGCGTGACGCCTCGCCCTGCTCTCGGGGCGCGCCTTTCGCCGCGCCACGCCCTGGCCGAGCCGCAGAGGGTCTGGATCGGATTCGGCGGCCAGGCGGATCAGGGCTGGCTGCGGCTGCTGCGCCCCGGCTTCCGGCATTGCTTCGCCGCCCTTCACGACGAGCAGGGCTGGACCGTGATCGAGCCGCTGTCCGGACGTCTGCTGGTGACGCGGCCGGGCGTGCCAGCGGCCTTCGACCTGCCAGGCTTCTATCGCCGTGCCGGACTGACCATTCGCGGACCCTTCACCCCCGGCCCGGCCCGGGGCCGCTGGCTGCCGCCCCTGACGCCTTATTCCTGCGTCGCGGTGTGCCGTGGACTGCTGGGCGCCGGCGCGCCCTTCGCCATCACGCCGCACGGGCTCGACCGGGCGCTGCGGGGCGCCCAAGAAAATAGGAATAAAGTCGTTGACATGCTGAAATCCGTCCTGTAGAACCCTCCTTGTCAACGGGCGAGCTGCGTCCGGCGACATCCTCCCCGATCCCCCTCCGAGACTGCGCGGGCCCCGCCGGACACTTCCGGCG
>NZ_JBSXMU010000169.1:0-5908 GCF_054073225.1 Teichococcus aerofrigidensis | reverse complement strand
CCTCGCGCCCCGCGCCCCGGTGCCGCTGCTCGACGGCATGGCCTGCGGCGTGAAGCTGGCCGAGGCACTGGTAGCCCTCGCGCCCCCGAAGCCGCGCGCCGGCAGCCTGGCGGCGCCGCAGGGCCGCGCCACCGGCGGGCTCAGCCCGGCGCTGACGCGGCTGCTGCTCGGCGGCTGACCGCCCGCCCCCGAAGGAAGAAGGCCTCCGGGGGCAACACGCTCACGCCTCCAGCGTGCCCCGCCACAGCGCCGGGATGTAGCGGTAGCCTTCGCCCTCCTTCGCGACATAGCCATTGGCGGGGAAGGGGAAGTGATAGCCGATGCAGCGGATACGGTCGGACGCCACCCGGTCCAGGATGCGGCGCCGCGTCGCCTCGGCCTGTTCCGCATCCATGTCGAAGACCAGGTGCCAGCCGGGGTTGCGCAGGTTCAGCTCGGGCCGGTTGGTGACATCGCCGAGCACCATCGCCTGCGCGCCGCCATCGGTCAGCAGGTAGCTGGTGTGGCCCGGCGTGTGGCCGGGCGTCGGCACGGCCCGGATGCCGGGCGCGACCTCCGCGGCGCCGTCGATCTGGCGGATGCGCTCGCGATAGGGCTCGAACTTGCGCCGCACCAGGGCGAAGGCGTTGCGCATCGCCTCCGGCGCGCGGCCGGCCTGGCCGTCATCCATCCAGAAGTCCCATTCCGCCTTCGGCACCACGATCGTGGCCCGCGGAAAGAGCGGCCGGTTCTCCGCGTCGGTCAGGCCGCTGATATGGTCGCCGTGGAAATGCGTCATCACCACCATCCGCACCTGGGCGGGGTCGTGGCCGGCGGCGCGGAGATTGGCCGGGGCCTGGCCCGCCGTGGCGCCGAGCTGCCCGCCCGTGCCGGTGTCGAAGAGCACCACGCCCTCCGGCGTCTCCAGCGCCGTCAGCGTATAGACGATGTCGAGATGCTCGGTGGGCATCAGCTCGGCCTGCAGTGCCGCCGCCACCTGCTCGGGCGAGGCGTTGCGGACGAAGCCCTGGGTCGGGTTGGGGCGGCGGCCGGCCCCGTCATGCAGCAGGGTGACGACGCGGCTGCCGAGGCGGAAGCGGTAGAAGCCGGGCGCCTGGGCCGGAGCGGCGCCGTCCTCGGCCTGCCCCTGGGCCCGCGCCTGTCCCTGCCCCTGGGCCATGGCCGCCGGGCCCACCCCGGCGGCCAGCGCCGCCGCCCCGGCTCCCATCAGAAGATCCTTCCGTCCGATCGGCATGCCACCTCTCCCTGTGCTGGCGCACAGCAGGTCGGCACCCGGGGGCATGGGATCAAGGGCGGGCCGGGGCGTGAATGAGCGGTGGTACCGTATGAAAACATGATAATCCTTCGGGCATTGAATCCAGGTCCTGCTCTCACTGGTTGCCTGCGCCCCGGGGATCCTCGCTTGCTTCTGTCCGCACCGCCGACCGCGACCCTGCTGCACGACACCGGCCGCGTCGCCGCGCTCTACCAGCCGGGCGGCGAGGGGCTGATCGTCTCCCTCGCGCCGCGCCAGGCCGAGCGCGCCATCTGGGGCCGTGCCTTCCTGGCCCGGCTCGGCGCCTCGCTGCTGGGCCTGGTGGACCACCGGGACAGCTGGTTCCCCGAGGAGGACATGGCGCTGCTGTCGCCGCGGCTGGAGCCCCTGCTGGCGGCGCACCGCCGCGTGGTGCTCTATGGCTTCAGCATGGGCGCCTACGCCGCGCTCAAGCACGCCGCCCGGCTGCGGGCGGATGTGGTGCTGGCCTTCGCGCCGCAGTACTCCATCAGCCCCGCCGATGTCGGCGCCTTCGATCCGCGCCGCAGCCAGGCCTTCTTCCAGGCCGCGCTGCACACCGGCATGCGCCTGCGGCCCGGCGATCTGCGCGGCCAGGCGCTGCTGTTCCACGATCCGCTCTTTCCCGAGGATGCCCGGCACGCCGCGCTGATCCGCGCCGCCGGCCCGGTCGTCACGGTGCCGACGCCCTTCGCCAACCATGATTCCCTGCGCTTCGTGCTGCAGGCCGGCGCCCTGGCGCCGCTGCTGCGGGCCGCGCTGGAGGGGCCGGTGGACATCGCCGCGCTGCGCCACGGGCTGCGCCAGGGCCGCCTGCTCTCGGCCGACTACGTGGAGAACCTCGCCGCCGCGCTGCGTCGCCGGCGGGGGGAGGCGGCCGCCGCGCGGCTGGTGCGCCAGGCGATCGAGGCGGGGAACACCGCGCCCGGCCTGCGGATCGAGCGGGCGCACCGGCTGCTCGACGAGGCGTCGGAGGCGGCGGCGGAGGCCCTGCTGGACGGCCTTGATGAGGGCAGCCTGCCGCCGCCCCAGGCCGCCGCCCTGACCGAGGCGCGCCGCCGGCTGCGTCTGCGGCGCGGCGAGGACCGGGCCGACCCGCCCGACTTCCCCGCCGGCGATCCGCTCTGGGAGGATGCCGCCGGCTTCCTCCTCGAGCGGGTGCTGCCGCGCGACCGGATTCTCGCCCCCGCCCTCTTCGCCGCCCGGCTGCCGGACATCATCCCCTATGCGCGACCGCCGGGCGATGGCGCCGAGGAGTGGGACTGGGTGGTGGTGAGCAAGGAGCGGCTGCCGGCCCTGGGCGGCGCCTTCCTGCGCAACCTCGCCGCCACCGCGACGCCGGTCTTCGCCAACGCGCTTTTCGTGATCTGGGCGCGGCAGCCGAGCTTCGGCCTGGTGGATCGCCGCGACACGCCCGAGGTCGCCGCCCTGTTGCGGGACCTGCGCGACACCGGAACGGGACCGGCCGCCGATCCCGGCTCGGCGAACCCCTTTTAGAAGGCGGCCAGCCCCTGCCGGGCCCTCGCCGCCGGCTTCCCTTCGCCCCCTCGGGCGTGCCTCATCCCGGGCGGCCGCGCGCGAAGGTGACGACGGCCTCCAGCTGACCGGACCAGAGGAACTGGTCGATCGGCACCGCCCGTTCCAGCCGCCAGCCGGCCGCCGCCAGCAGCCGGGCATCGCGCGTCAACGCCGCCGGGTTGCAGGAGACATAGACGATGCGGGCCAGGCCGCTGCGGGCCAGCGCCGGCATCTGCTCGGCGGCGCCGGCGAAGGGCGGGTCCAGCACCAGGGCGGCGAAGCCCTCCAGCTCCCTGGCCGAGAGCGGCTGCCGCGCCAGGTCGCGCCGGACCGCGGTGACACGGCCGCCGCTGCGGCGCGCCGCAGCGTCCAGCGCCGCCACCGCCTCCGGCGCGCCCTCATAGGCGGTGACGCGGGCGCGCGCGGCGAGGGGGAAGCTCAGCGTGCCGAGCCCGGCATGCAACTCGGCGATGCGCGCGCGGCCGGCGAGCTTCGGCAGCCCCTCCAGCACGGCGGCGACGATGGCCGCTTCCCCCTGCGGCGTCGCCTGCAGGAAGGCGCCCGGCGGCGGTGCCACCGCCACCCCCGCGAAGCCGATGGAGACCGGGCCGAGCTGCGCCATGGTCTCCTGCGCCGATCCCTTCAGCGGCCCGGCGGCGATGCGCGGCACCTCCTGAGCGGCGGCGAAGGCGGCCAGCGTGGTGCGGTCGGCGGTGCCCGGCTGGCCGTCCAGGCGGAGCAGCAGATCGGGGCCGGTGTCGAGCAGGTTCAGCAGGGCCGAGCCCTCGCGGCGGAAGGCGCCGAGGCCGCGCAGCATCGCCCGCAGCGGATCGAACAGCGCCACCAGCGCCGGGTCGAGCACGGCGCAGGTCGAGAGATCCTCGATGACGGCGGCGCCGCGCCGGTGGAAGCCGAGCGTCACCGCGCCGTCCGCCCCGCGCCGCAGGGCCAGGTCGGCGCGCCGCCGCGTCGCCGGCGGCGTGACCACCGGCTCCGCCACGGCGGGGTCCGCGAAGCCGGCGCGGGACAGGGCCTCCACCAGCCGGGCCCGCTTCCAGGCGGCATAGGGCGCGTCGGCCCAGTGCTGGATCTGGCAGCCGCCGCAGGCCTCGCCGCGCGGGTCGAAATGCGGGCAGGGGGGCACGACGCGGTCAGGCGAGGCGGCAAGCAGCGCCTCCAGCCGCGCCGCCACCCCCTCGCCGCGGCGGGTGGCGGTCGTGGCGCGGACGCGCTCGCCCGGCAGGGCGCCGGGGATGAAGCAGGGCGTGCCGTCCGGCAGGCGGGCGAGGCCGTCGCCGCCGGCGCCGAGGCCGGTGATGTCGAGATCGGTGCTGGTCATGGGTCCGGGCGGGAACGGGGCAGGGGCCGGGAGGCCGGACCGGAGAGGAGCGGACCCGGTGGCGGGCGGGGGAGGCCGCCGCCGCCGGGTCCGGGCGCTCAGGCCCCGAAGGCGTTCAGCCCGGTCTGGGCGCGGCCGAGGATCAGGGCATGCACGTCATGCGTGCCCTCATAGGTGTTCACCGCCTCGAGGTTCATCACGTGGCGGATCACGTGGTACTCGTCGGCGATGCCGTTGCCGCCGTGCATGTCACGGGCGACGCGGGCGATGTCGAGCGCCTTGCCGCAGGAATTGCGCTTGCAGAGGGAGATCATCTCCGGCGCCACGCGGTGCTCGTCGAACAGCCGGCCGAGGCGCAGCACGCTCTGCAGGCCGAGGGTGATCTCGGTCTGCATGTCGGCCAGCTTCTTCTGGATCAGCTGGGTGTTGGCCAGCGGGCGGCCGAACATCTTGCGCTCCATGGTGTAGTCGCGCGCGGCGTGCCAGCAGAACTCGGCGGCGCCCAGCGCGCCCCAGGCGATGCCGTAGCGGGCGCGGTTGAGGCAGGAGAACGGGCCCTTCAGCCCCTTCACGTCCAGCTTGTTCTCCTCCGGGCAGAACACCTCCTCCATCATGATCATGCCGGTGGTGGAGGCGCGCAGCGAGAACTTGCCCTCGATCTTGGGCGCGGAGAGGCCCTTGGCGCCCTTCTCCAGCACGAAGCCGCGCACGTCGCCGGCCTCGTCCTTGGCCCAGACGACGAAGACATCGGCGATCGGGGAATTGGTGATCCAGGTCTTGGAGCCGGAGAGCAGGTAGCCGCCATCGACCTTCTTCGCCCGCGTCCGCATCGAGCCGGGGTCGGAGCCGGCATCGGGCTCGGTCAGGCCGAAGCAGCCGACCAGCTCGCCCTTCTGCATCCCCGGCAGCACGCGGTCCTTCAGCGCGTCGGTGCCATAGGCCCAGATCGGGAACATGGCGAGCGAGGACTGCACCGAGAAGGCCGAGCGGTAGCCGCTGTCGACGCGCTCCACCTCGCGCGCGATCAGCCCGTAGGAGACGTAGTTGACCCCGGCGCAGCCATGGCTGTCGAGCGTGGCGCCGAGGAAGCCCATCTCGCCGAACTCGTTCATGATCTCGCGGTGGAAGACCTCGTGCCGGTTGGCCTCCAGCACGCGCGGGAAGAGCTTGCCCTGGCAGTAGTCGCGCGCCGCGTCGCGGATCATCCGCTCATCCTCGGTGAGCTGGTCCTCCAGCAGGAGGGCGTCGTCCCACACGAAGGCGGGGCGGGCGGATGGGGTCACGGCGTTCATGGCGTTTCTCTCCAGCGGCTGGGGTCGGCGGGAGGCGGCGCCCGCTCCGGCCAGCGGAAGGGCGCCTCCTCCGAATGGGGTCTGCGGGACCGTTCCGAGATCCGATCACGCGCAATCTGGCGCCCTTCGCGCGCCTCGGCAACCGGGCGGCGGAGCGCGCGGCGGCACGGCCGCCCTCTCCAGGGAACCCCCCGGGGATCTCTCCCCGGGAAGGGTCTCAGGCAGCGGCCTCCTGGCCCCCGCCGGAGTCGGCGCCGGTATCGCGCTGCGGGCGGGGGATGGGGATCAGCATGAAGGCCGGCACCGCATCGCCGAAGCCCTTCACGGCCGGGCCCAGATCGTCCCGGTCGCGGCGCGCATGGTCGCGGCGGCGGTCCTGGCGGCCATCCTCGCGCGGGGCGCGCCATTCCTCGCGGGGCGCCCGCTCGGGCCGTGGCGGCGGCGCGGCCTCCTCGGCCGCCACCGGCGGCGGCGCCTCGCCACGGC